>LJCR01000095.1 GCA_001399705.1 Kouleothrix aurantiaca | reverse complement strand
GCTGGTGCAGACGACGCTGATTCTCGTGCTCTCCGCGCTGGCCGACGATGCCAGGCTGATCATCGTCTCGACGCCGCGGACGGCGCAGGGCGGCGTGCTGATTACGGTCGAGGCCGACGCCGACGCCGCCCGCGTCGACACGGGGATCAATGCCCAGCTCAAGGACCGGGTAGGCAAGGCGCTGAGTGCGGCCGGCGGGGAGCTGACCGTTACGGCGACCGATCGCGGCACCTGGGTGGCCAGCATTTGCTTATCGGGAGCGTGGAGTACCCACGCCGAGGTGCGTCATCGTGCCATCGCCTGAGACAATCCGCTGCCCGCTGCCTGATCGCTGCCATAACGCAGCGCGGGCGCCCATTCTTGGGCGCCCGCGCTGTGGCTGTCTCCGGCGGCCGTTAGTTGTGCAGCTCGCCGATGGCAAGTACCCAGCGATAGTTGTTGAACCCGATACCGATGTCGAACACGTGATCGGTGTTGGCGCAGCCGGCCAGGATTGCGGCTTTGTGGCCCTCGTCGCTCATCCACAGGGCGACAACATCGGCGCCCGTATGCGGGCCGGCGGCAACATTCTCGGACAGCCAATCGCTGCGGGTATAGCCGTGGTGGAGATACCAGTCTACATCGACGAAGACGCTATGGTCATATGTGTTGTGCGCCACCATATAGTCGGCCCACGCCTGCGCGCCGTTACCCAGGTCGGCCTGCGCGCTGACCGGCGCGCAGCCAGCCTTTGCCCGCTCACTGTTGACGGCGGCGATGGCATCGGCCTTGAGCTGCGCCGGGTCGACCGTCGGGGTCGGCTCCGGCGTCGGCGTCGGGTTGGTGGACTGGCCGTTCGAGACATTCGTGACCATGGGCAGGTAGACGGAGTAGTTCGAGTTGGCCTTCGCCGTGGGTCTCTGGAGCAGGTTGCTCAGGGTGTAGACGGCGATAGCGATCAGGGCGATGGTGGTCAGTATGCGTTTCATATCAGTCACTCCTCTGTAGTGTATTGCTGTGATGTAGTGGCCGGGCGACCGACCGGTTCAGCGCGATTGTTCCAAATAGTGTTCGACCAGCGGGTGGTGGAGATTGACCAGCCACCCGGCGTTTCCGTCAAGCCGGCGAGCGAAGAAAGGTCGTTCCTGTTCGGCGAGCTTCTCGTAGTTGCGTGCGACCCAGTCGCGGACGCTTTTGGGCTCCCGCCCCGCTCGCCTGGCCAACTCGGTGATGTTCAGTACCTCATTCAGGTTGGCAAGTTGCTCGTTCATTTGTCAACGTTCCGCGTCTCTATATTATGTCATAGAAATACGCCGACGTCGGCGTATTATCAATAGTTCGCTGATCCTATCTTATGTCTAGTACCACTCGCGTATCTGGAGGTTCTCGGATGTTCCGATCTCCGTTCTTGATTGGCCTGCTGCTAATAGCACTGATTCTCACGGGCTGCGCAACCGACACACTGGCCCCGCAGGCAGGCGCGACCGCCGTGGCAATCCCCGAAACCCCGCGTGGGCCGCAGGCGCGCGCCTGGCTGATCGGCGATGGCGCCCATCTGGTCGCGCAGCTCGATCAGGCCGCCGCGCTGGCCGAGCTGACACCCCAGTCTCCCGCCGTGCCGATCGCTGGCACGACCGCGGTCATAAGCGAAACCGCGATCAGCGAAGCGCAGGCGCCCATGCCGACGGCTCGGTCGATCGTGCTGCCTCCAGACGGCTCGGCGCCACCGACGCCTGTTCCGCCCGCCGCGCCGGCATCGCTGATCCCCGCCCCCGCGCCCTCTGACGCGCAGGCGGCCTGGGCCCAGCCAGTTTCGGCGTGGATGGGGCTAGAGATGGACGCGATCGCCCGTGCCCGGCTGACGCCGAACCGCGCGGCGCGCGACCTCGCCATCCTCTCGATCGCGCTCAATGACAGTTACTTTGTCCTGGACGCGGCCCGCGCCCAGAAAATCGAGGTGTCCGAGGAAGCCATGCTCGCCGCGGCTGCGCGGCAGGCCCTGAACGCATCGCACCCGTCCGACGCCGCTGCCTGGCAGCAGGCGCATGACGTAGCCGTGTGGATGGGCGCCTGGAAGAACCATGACTCAGTGCAGGCCGTCGCTAATGGTATACAGCTCGGCAAAGCCGTCGCTGACGCGGTTCTGGATCGCGTGCGCGGCGACGGCGCGACAGCGCCGCAAACCTTTGACTGGCCTGAGTCAATTATTCCGCCGGGCCAGCCGACGCCGGTTCCCCCGGTCGATCGCTGGCGGCCGGTGTTGCCGGATCAGCCGATTGACCCGCTCTGGGGCAAAGTCCGCCTGATCGGATTGCCGAGCAGCGCCGAGCTGGCCGCCGCCGCGCCGCCTAACTGGGACGCGGTGGGCTTCGCCGACACGCGCACGGCCTTTGCCGCCGCGCAGCATGCGCTGACCGACGAGCAGCGCCAGCTCGCACGCAAGTGGGCCGCGGCCTCGGGAACGCCGACACTCGCGGGACTCTGGTTTGCCCTTGCGCGCGGCCTGGCCTCCGGCGCGCACCTCGATAATCGCGCGACGGCGCGGGTATACGCGGCGCTCGGTACCACACTGCATAACGCGTTCGTCGTGAGCTGGGCCGACGCCTACCACTACCTGGTGCCGCGCCCGACCAACTGGATGCACACGAGCGACCCGGCCTGGTCGCCCGTCGTGCCGGCCCCGTCCGCCCCGTCGTACCCGTCCGATGCCGCAGTGGCCAGCGCCGCCGCCGGGGATGTATTAGCAGCATTCTTCCCGGCGCAGACGGCGCAGCTCGCCGCAGCCGCCGACGAAGCGGCGCACAGCCAGGTGTACGCCGGCGTTCACTGGCAGATCGACACCGACGCGGGAAAGGAACAGGGTCACCGCGTCGGCCAGGCCATGCTTACCCTGATACGTTAGTCCATGGCGTCTGTCATTCGTTTTTGTTGAGGAGCTACACAATCTATGCAGCAACATCGCATCATTCGCTCCACCACGCTGCTGCCGTTCCTGCTCCTGCTGGCCCTCGCGGTGTTTGCGCCTCTGGCGCAATTACCGTTCGGCACGCCCGCAGCGCAGGCCGCGCCGCTTGCGCAGTCAGGCACCGCCGCCAACGTCGGCATCGCCGCGCCAGGCTACGGCAACTACACCTACCTGACCTCGGCCTACGCTGAAACGCTGGTCGACTCACGGAAAGGCACCTGGGCGGCGGTGCTCAATGCCACCAAAGGCGGCGTATCCACGGCGCTGACGCTCAACCAGCTCGGCTCGGTGTACGGGCTGGCCTATGACAACGGCGTCGTGACCGGCGTACGCCGCGTGTTTATCGGCGCGTTCGCCCGCCGCTACACGAAGTTTGGGCCGGGCGGACCCGGCGCGATCTACCAGTACAACCTGAATACGGGCGGATATAGCCAGATCGCCACAGTGCCGGGTGTGACGGTGGACGGCCATTCGACGCTCTACCCCGGCCTGCCCTCGAACTATCGCACTAACTACGACAACTGGATGCAGCCCTGGGTCGGCAGGAGCAGCCTGGGCGACCTGGAAATGGGGTCGGGCGGCGCGTATCTCTACGTCACCGACCTCCAGAATCGGCGAGTGCTGGCCGCCGACATGCGGTCCGGCAATCCGAACTCGACCTGGCAAGTGCTCTACACCTCGCCGGGCAACCGCATCCCGTTTGCCATTCGGTTCGCGCCGCCGATCAACCCGACAGAGGATGCCTTTCTCGCCATCGGGGAGATTGACCCGGTAAGCCTGCACGCCTATGTGATCTTCCGTAACGCGAGTACAGGCGCGCTCTGGCAGGCGATCGACCAGGACTTGCACGACAGCTCTATATGGAACCGCATCCAGCGGAACACCGAGCCGACCGGCTGGTATGCCTGGGAGGATCTCCCCGACACGAGCAGCGTGTTCCGCCCGATGCCGCTGCTGTCGGGGCTGGCCTTTACGATCAATCGGCGGGCGGTCGTCCTGGGTTTCCGCGACCGTTTCGCCGATCAGTACAAGCAGTACGATAGCGGCGAAAACCTGCGCGACACGGTGGCCGTCTACGCGACCGGCGATAGCCTGACGTACAGGTGGAACGGCAGCGCCTATGTCATGCAAAGGGCCGGTTTCCAGAACCCACCGGATAGCGACTGCGGCAACGTCGCGTGGCCGGCAGGAAGCGACTATTTCCGCGACAGCAGCTATTTTGGCGGCAACGAGTGCCAGCAGCCGCATGCGGCGACGCATATGGGCGCCGTGCAGATCACCCCGAACGGCCAGCAGTGGCCGCCGAACGAGGAACTGGTCACGACCGCGCTCGACCCGCTTCAGGGCTCCTCTTCCGGCATGATGTGGTTCAACGTCAACCCGTACCAGCGCGACGCGACCGCTGCGGTCACGGCGGTGGTGAACGACCAGCTCTGGAAATCCGCCACGCTCGGCGACATCACACCGCTGGCCGATTTCGCCTACATCGGCGCGCGCGCCTGGAACGATGCCAATGCCAATGGCGTGCAGGACGCGGGCGAGGCGTCGATCGCCAATGTCCAGACCGACCTGATCGACACGCGCAACGGTAACGTCGCCACCAGCGCGAAGACCGGCGCCGACGGCTGGGTGTACTTCGTGGTGCAGCCCAACGTGAGCTACACCATTCGTGCGGCGTCGAGCAACTGGAACGCCGGCGGGGTGCTCGCGAATTATATTATTTCACCGCCCGATCAGGGAGGGAATGACACTACCGACAGCGATTTGAACTCCTTAGACGGCACGGTCACGTTGCCGGGACAGAGGCGCGACCAGACCAACACGACCATTGGTATGGGATTTCTCCTCGTGAACAACGCCCTTAATACTATCGGCGATCGGGTCTGGCTGGACACGAACGCGAACGGCGTGCAGGACGCAGGCGAGCCCAACGTGAATGGCTCGCAGACCGCCGTGCAGATCAGGCTGAACTGTGTGCAGGTGTATCCGTCCTGCCCGGCCGGCTACCCGCGCTCGCTGAGTCTCGGCTCTGGCGGGACGTACCAGTTTGGCAATTTGCCGGCCGGCATCTACTACGCCAACTTCACCCCACCGAGCGGCACGCTCGGCTCGCCTCCCGATCGCGGCGGGAACGACGCGCTGGACAGCGACGGCTACGCAACGAGTGGGAGGTTTGACACCACCTATGTGTGCGTCGGCAACCCGGGTGTGGGGTGCCCAATCAGCAATCCAAACCTCGACCAGGGGCTGCTCGGCGGAATTGATCTTCAGATCACCAAGACCGGGCCGGCGACGGCCCCGGTTGGGACGGCCATCCAGTACACTCTGACTTGGAGGAACAACAGTACGATCAGCGTTCCAGCAGGCGCGGTGATCCAGGACACGCTCCCGACAGGGTTGACCTTTGTATCGGCCAGCCCGGCTGCCACGACCACCAGCGGCTCGACCAGAAGCTGGACGCTGGGGCCGCTGGCGGCTGGGCAGAGCGGCACGATCACGATCAACGCGACGGTCAATACTAACGCGCCCACAAGCGTGACCAACACCGCCACGATCACGGTGCCGAGCGGCCAGACCGATCCGACGCCTTCCAACAACAGCTCGTCGGTGACCACGACGATCCTGTACCCCGACATCCAGATCACCAAGTCGGGCCCGGCGACCGCTGCGGTCGGCGCGAACATTCAGTACACGCTGACCTATCGAAATAACAGCACCTTCACGGTGCCGGCGGGCTCAGTCGTTCAGGACACGCTGCCGGCGGGGCTGACGTTCGTGTCGGCCAGCCCGGCTGCTACAAACACCAGCGGATCGACCAGAAGCTGGACGCTGGGGACGCTGGCGGCCGGACAGAGCGGCACGATCACGATCAATGCCACGGTAGCCACGACCGCGCCCGCGAGCGTGTCGAACACCGGCACGATTGCGGTACCGACCGGCTACACCGACAGCACGCCCGGCAATAACTCCTCGACGGTCACGACGACGATCCAGCGGCCGGACGTCAGCATCGCCAAGACCGGCCCTGCGACAGCGCTGGTGAGTGACACGATCACCTACCAGCTCACCTGGCGCAATATCGGCACGGCGCCCGCCGCGAACGTGGTCGTGCGGGATACGCTGCCCGCGGGCCTGGCCTTCGTATCAGCCACCCCCGCGCCGTCGAGCGTCAGCGGCCAGGTGCTAACCTGGAACCTGGGCACCCAGGCGGCCGGCGCCAGCGGCACCATCTCGGTGCAGGCGCAGGTGCTGATGTCGGCGCCGGTATCGCTGGTCAACACTGCGCAGGTGTCAACCACCTCGCTGGGCGACCCCAACACGAGCAACGACACCAGCACGTGGACAACGACGGTGCTGCGGCCGAATGTCCGCATCACCAAGACGGCGCCCGCCAACACCGCTGAGATGAGCCAGCTCCAGTACACGCTGGCCTACGCAAACAACGGCACTGTGGCGGCGGCGAATGTGGTGGTCAGGGACACGCTGCCCGCGGGCCTGTCGTATGTGTCGGCCAGCCCATCGCCGTCGAACGTCAGCGGCCAGACGCTGACCTGGAACCTCGGCACATTGAATGCGAACCAGAGCGGCTCCATCGTCATCACGACGAGGGTCGCGGCCGGGACAGGCGGCAGCAACCTGGACAACACCGCCACCATTCAGACCTCGACGCCCGGCGACGACCCGAGTGACAACACGTCGACGACCTCGACGTACGTCATTCCGCCGCCGCCGCCGCCCGCGCCGAGTACGAACTGGAAGCTGGCGATCCGCTCGACGCTGGACCCGCTGAGCCAGGATGGCAACCCAACCAACGGGGTGTATGTGTCGAACGACAGCAATGTCCACTGGCCGGCGGGCGAGGTGCTGGACTGGACGCCGCGGGCGCAGATCAGCCTGCCCGGCGCGTCCTCGCTCTACCCCTACCAGTTCCGCTCCAAGATCGTCGGCTGGAGCTACGTGTCGACCAACGTCGAGAGCGTGGAGCGCGGCGCGACCGAGGCGGACGACATGCCCGGGCACGGCGCTGGCTGCCGCGCCGGCGACCGCAGCGGCGTCGACGGCTCGGGCCTGGATGGCTGTGTGTACCGGTACATCGGGTCGGGGGCGCTGAACGACACCAGCGTGCCGACCGAGAACGACATGAACGGCCAGGCGCATGGCTACTGGAGTGTGGGTGTGCCGCGCTCGATGCGGAACGACGTCTACACCTACAGCCTCTCGCAGCTTGGCGCGGTCAAACTCACAGTCCAGGTCAAGGTGGTGATCGAGACGTACAACGTTGAAGATCCGACCGGCCAGACACTGCGCACCCGAACCGATACGCCGAGCAACACCTACACACTGACGCTGGTGGTGCCGCGCGATCTCAAGTAGCGAGGGAATATAGGGAAT
Source organism: Kouleothrix aurantiaca (assembly GCA_001399705.1). GTDB lineage: Bacteria > Chloroflexota > Chloroflexia > Chloroflexales > Roseiflexaceae > Kouleothrix > Kouleothrix aurantiaca. Next base: position 206 of record LJCR01000095.1, on the reverse strand, counting down.
ATGTGGAAACGGCGTCATAACCTCCTTGCCGCTCTGCTGCGCGCGGAGCGGCGAGGCGGGCGCCGCGGCGAGACAGCCGTGGCATCCGCCTCCCGACCAGGGCAAAGCCTGGTCGAGTTCGCGCTTGTCCTGGGCGTGCTGCTGCTCATCATTCTTGGCGGAATTGATGCCGTCCAGATCCTGATGACACAGTACACCGTGAACCA
>LJCR01000949.1 GCA_001399705.1 Kouleothrix aurantiaca | reverse complement strand
TTCCATATCCATCCTTTTTGCAGCGGCCTTCTACTACTGTACTTAAATTACTGTGCGCCGATAGTGCGCATAATTTACTGCTTATCACTTGATATATATTGTTCATCAATATGTCATTGCGCAAATCTACCCTTGTAGCACTTACCGACGCAATTATCCAAAATGTATTGTAAAGCGAGGAAGCTATGGTGCAATCATTCTTTTATGCGGAAGAAGGCCAGGGTTTGGTTGAATATGGCCTTCTGCTTATGCTCATCATGCTTGTTGTTATCGCAATTCTAACCGTTATGGGTGGTAAAGTGAGCACATTGTACAGCTCTATCAATAGCACGTTTGCTTAATATGAATTTACCAAGCTGTCTGGCGCACGATTTTGAGCGCCGGTAGTATTTATAGTCGTGGTAAATAAGATCGAGAACGTTTCATGTAAATAGATTTCACTCCCTCGAACAAGCACATTCATAGCCCACTAATCTTTCGCTTCTATGATTATTTTGCAATTATTTATGCATTCGTGCGAATGCTTGTACAGAAGTGGTAGAAAGGTGGGATGGTATGCTTCGCAGTTTTTTCACTCGTGAGGAAGAAGGGCAAGGCCTGGTCGAGTACGCGCTGATCCTGGTACTTATTGCAATTGTTGTGATTGGTGTTCTGACTCTGCTCGGCGGCCGCGTGAGCGAAGTGTTCAGCTCGATCAATAGTACCATGGGCTAAAAACGGTCATTCTCTCTAAACAGCAACGCCTCACGGCACGCACCGTGAGGCGTTGCTGTTTGTTGCGCCGCCTACACCACCCGTCCCCAGCTCCCCGACTCGCTGGTGGCGCGCGACACCACTTCGGCGATATGCATGCTTAAGAGGTGGCCAGCAAAAGCCCGCGCGTCGCGCCCAACCTCGCGCATCTCGGCGGTGGCCATGCTGGCTTGCATCTCGGCCGCACTGTTCCAGTACAGCTCCACAATGATATGGTAGGGCGAAACGCCGCGCGGCCCGCCCGTGACGCGCGCCAGCTCGATCCGCGCCAGGCCGGGAACGCGCCGCAGCAGCGGCAGGTGCACCTCGTCGAAGTGCTTATTGAAGGCCAGCACATCGGCAGGGTGCGAAAACAGGGCAACAAGCTTCACCATTCTGGTACACCTCTTGCAATAGCACGCATCGAATTGGCAGCGCCTGGGCGGATGCTGATTGTAGAATGCGAGAGAGCCGCACGCGAGCCGCGACAGCGGCAGACGCAAACTGCGTAGTTTGCAACAAACGAATGCAATAATGCCAGGAAGAGGGGCCGGGGACGATGGGATTGACGCAGAATCTGACACTATTAAACCATGAAGCGCAGGCAAGAGCAAGATCATGTTCAAGCAAGCCGCCGCGCGAAATGACGAAACTGTCATCATCTGCCTAGCAGAGCTATGCAGCGGCAGTGTACGTCAAGGTGGCGACCGTTTCCAGAGCAGACCATCGATAGTCGGCGTCATGTGCCAGTGCCAGAATGACCAGAATGTCATTTGCTACAACTTGGCACGCCGTGAACTTGTGGTATGATGCCAAAACCTTGCGAAAACGACCCGCACGTATGTCCACAATCGATCGCCACGGCGCGGTGGCGCACGGCCTGAGGGCATAGAAAGAACCACTGCGCATATGGAGATCGAAGCGAAGTTCCGTGTCGAGCGTTCGACAACGTTTACCGAGCTACAACACCTGGCCCAATTGGGTCTATTTACCCTCGTTGCAACTCCTGGTATCGAATACCAGCAAAATACCTATTTCGACACTGCCGAGCGCAAGCTGAACAGCCAGCGCTACAGCCTGCGCGTGCGCGAAACCGGCAAGCGGCGCATCGCCACGGTCAAGCGCTCGCTGGGCGCGCAAAACGGCCTGCGCCGCCACGAAGAGTGGGAGGTGCTGCTCACCGGTGGCGACCACCCGCGCGAGTGGCCGAACAGCCCGGCGCGCGACCAGGCGCTGGGGCTGCTGGGCGAAGCCCCACTGCTGTCGCTCATCACGATCCTGACGCAGCGGCAGTTCATCTACGCCGTGCGCGACGCGGCGGTGATCGCGGAGATTAGCCTCGACCAGGGGGTTATTAAGGCTGGCGGGCGCGAGCTGGATTTCCGCGAGCTGGAGGTTGAGCTGGTGGCGCCCGGCGGCGACGAACGTATGAATGAGCTGATCGCCGAGCTGCAGGCGCGCTTGGCGCTGGCGCACGAGCCCCTTGGCAAGAAGAAGCGCGGCATGGCGCTGCTCGATGGCCTGATCGGCTTGCCACCCGCGCGCCTGGAAACAGTGGTGAGTGCTGCACCCGCCAAGAGCGCGGCCGCCCTGGCGCTTGGCATGCGCTAAAGCGGCGCGAGAAACCTGGGCATCGGCGGGGCATGCGGCCGCCACACACGGGCTGCGAACGTCTTAGCTTTTTCC
>LJCR01000948.1 GCA_001399705.1 Kouleothrix aurantiaca | reverse complement strand
GCCAGCAGCGCCAGCGCGGTGTAGGCCAGCAGCAGCACGAGGTAGATGCCGCCCTGCCGCGCCGCCGCCTCGTACAAGAGCAGCTTGCTGGCGAAGCCATTGAACGGCGGCAAGCCAAGCAGCGCCATTCCGCCGCCCAGCAAGCCAGCCCCGGCCACCGGCCAGCGCCACAGCAGGTCGCGCCGCACCACGTTGGCTGGCCGGCCGTCGGGCCGTTCCAGCAAGCCAATGCTCACAAACAGCAGCAGCACCACAATCGTCTGGTTCCAGGCCTCGAACAGCGCGCCCGTCACGCCCACCTTATCGAGCGTAGCGAGGCCAAACAACACCATGCCGGCATTGTACACCACCAGGTAGCCAACCATGCGCCGCATCGAGGTTTGCGCCAGCGCCAGCAGCGCGCCCAGCAGCGCAGTGGCCACGCCAAGCACCATCAGCAGCCACATGTTGCGTTCGTTGCCCGGCCCGCCCACAATTTCAAACGGAAAAAACACAAACTGAAACGCCATGATCAGGAACAGGAGGCAGGTGACGTTGATCACCGCCACCACCAGCACCGACACCATGGGCGCGGCATCCTCCGCGAGGTCGGGCAGCCACGAGTGGAACGGCGCGATCGCCAGACGCAGGCCGAAGCCAACCACAATCAGCGCCAGCACAAGGTGCGTGGGCGAAATAGCGGTATTCACCATGGCCGGCTGCGCAATGCTGACAAGCACAAAGCCCATGTACATCATCACGCCGGCGATCAGCATCATCACCAGGTATTTCAGCGCGGTGGCAAGAGTGGCGCGCCCCACCAGCGCCGAGCTGCCGGTCGGTAGGTCGACAATGGCCAGCACGGCGAGCAGGCCAGTGCTGATCAGCAGCAGCGAGGCCACAAACGGCTCTTGCAGCAGCAGCAGCGTCGAGCTGATCATGCCAAGGATGAACAGCGCGATCGGCACGAAATTCTCGCCGTGCGGGATGCTCCACGAGGCCAGCAGCGCCAGCACGCCAATTGCCAGGAAAGTGAGCAGAAACAGCCGCCCCAGAGGATCGAGCGTGAGCGTCAGGCCCAGCAGGCGGGCGGGCTGATCAAGCGGCAGGCGCAGCACCAGCGCGATCTGCATCAGCAGCGTGCCCACCGCACCTACGATCACCAGCTCGGTCTGCTTGCGCAGCACAAAACAGCTGGCGCCCATGGCAATAGGGAAAAAGATGAGTAGCAGGTATATCATATGCTCGTGCGCGCAGCGCAGGCCGGCGGCTTTCGGGGCCGGGCACGCCTTCCGCGCGGTGATTAGCGCTTATACAGCTCGTTCAGCTCCAGGGTTTTGAGCCGGCCATACAACAGGCCGCTCAGGTAGGCAATCGACAGTGCCAGCACAATTTCAACCAGCCCAAGCAAGGCCAGCGGGAAAACCTGCACCGTGCTTGAAATCGCGGTGTACAGCACGTCGATGCTGCCGATGCACAGCAGCAGCCCCAGCCCAACCTTCAGCATGTCGCCCGCCACAACCATGGTGAACAGGCCAATCAGGCCGAGCCAGTACCACACAAAGTCGATCGTCGTGGTATTGCCGATCGGGTACAGGCGCGGCAGCGCGACGCTGGCCAGAATCGCCAGCATCAGCGTCCAGAACGGGATGATATAGTCGGAAAAGCGCAGCGGCTCGGCGGCGCGCTGCCGCTGGGCGCGGCGGCCAGCCCGGCGCAGCTCGGCCAGCGAAAATTCGTCCAGCTCTTCCAAATTATAGTCGCGCCCAAAGGTCGCCCCGGTAATGGCCAGAATCGCCGTCGCCGCCAGGCCCGAGATCAGCTTCACCAGCACCGTCGTGCTGATCGCCAGGCCGCCGAGCCGCAAATCGGGGGTGATAAATTGCTGCTGGGCCAGAAACGCCGCCACGCCGATGTAGCTCAGCAGCAGCGCCGGCACACTAATGCGCCAGTCACGCAGCAGCAGAATCACCGCGCCATAGTAGCCGGCGCTGGTGTCGAGCAGAATCAGCCACACAAGCAGCGGCGTGGTCAGAATGCGGAAAATACCCAGCAGGTTAGGGATGCTACGAGCCAGCACATGAACCTCCTCGTCGGTGAGCCTTTGAGCATTATACTCCCGATCAAGTTGGTTTGTTTCAGCTACTGGCCGATGGCGACCTCGCCCAGCACCAGGCGCGTGCCGCCGCGCGCGGGGGCATCGCTTTGCACTGGCAGGCGCGCGCTTTCGGCCGGGTCGCCAGCGGGGTAGACGCCCAGCAGGAGGGTGTAGCGCCCGGGCGGCAGGTTGGCGGGCAGCGCGAGGCTGCGCTCGTCGTGCACGGGGTCCTTCACTTTCCAGTCGGTGGTTTGCCCGGCCGGAAAATAACCATCCAGCGGCCTGCGGTCGTCCTGCGCGAGCGGCGGCGCGTCGCAATCGCGGCACAGGTGCAGGAACATGG
>LJCR01000947.1 GCA_001399705.1 Kouleothrix aurantiaca | reverse complement strand
TCGTTGCCGCCGGGGATGCCGACGTGGAACCAGTCCTGGTAGCGCTCGAGCAGTTCCAGCTGCGCGCCCGCGTCGAGCTTCGCCATGGAAATATAGTTGGTGCCGGGGCCATCACGCAGCTGCAAGCCGGTTTCGTTCACCGTTGCAACCTTGGGCGGCGGCGGCGGCGGGATCTGGTCGGCCTGAACTTCAAACAGCGTATCGGCGGCGCCTTCGGGCAGGTTCAGCAGTTCGCCTGAAACCCAGAACACGGGCTTGCCAGCGCGCTCACGCACCTGGAACCAGTTGCCATCGTGGTAGCGGCCAATCACCTGCACTGGTGCGCCGGCCGAAATTCGGCCAACCGCATCGTACTGAGTGCCCGGGCCATTGCGCAGATTGATGCGCTCGCCCGCAATTGTGGCATCGACCACTACTGGGGCCAGTGCTTCGGTGCGCGAAACCAGCGACAGCGGCACGGGAATGTCGCCATTATCTTCCAGCGGCGCATCGCCTTCAAGCGGTTGCGCGTCGAGATTGATGGGCGCAACCGGAGCGACAATATCGTTGCTTGCCGGGGGAAGCGCGGGCTGCGCAACCGAAGTGGGCATGCTGATCGTCGAAAACTGGCTTAGCAGCACGGCAACGGGCAACACCAGCGCCACGACCGTGTGAAGAAGGAACCGAGCGGGGAGACGCGAAAGAGACTTAATCGGGGTGCCAAAGATGTTTCGTGCATATTGCTGGGCCAGAAGCGACTGCGAAGGGCGTTTGTAACGTTGGCGTTGCCGGTTCGCACGTTGCTGTAGCTGGTACAGATCGCCAGGCTCAGGCGACGATAATGGCAGGCGACTATGCTCAATCATGGAGCGGCTCCTCATTCTCAACCTTCCGACCCCACCAAATCGCGCAAGCATACCCGTTCGGGTGCATATCAACAGCGGCTTGGCTCGGTTCCAAAAGGTTTCCACTTGGGATTGCGCGCGAGTTTATCATGAGTCGTTAAAAATTGCAAACCATCAGCAACCTATCAGGTGTTGATCAGTCTGCTTAGCGGTTTGCCGCGCTATACTGCGCTATGCTGCCCTCTGCATACGCACGATGCGCGTCATACTCCTCGGAATACAGCCCCCGCCCACATAACAATTTTTCAATCTTCGCTGTGTGGCGTGTGTTCTGCGCCAGGCAAGTTTTTGTGGCAGCGCCGATTTTGGGCGAGTGCACACCCCCTTGCGGCCGACAGGCAATCGGCTTCTGCACTAACACACGGGGGTGATGTGCGCCATACTAATGTATTTTTCACAACTTGTCAATCTAAGAAATATTTCCCTTCCTGATGCTGAATAACGCCGTTTACCTGCACCAATAGTACGCAAAACGGTGCCGATTTTGTTTACAAAATCGACACCGTCCCGCTGAAAAGTCGTAAATAATTGAAAAAAAGTTAATCGCCGAGAAGCTTTTGAACGAGGGCTTCCAGCGCATCTGGAAGCGCTTGTTCTGCCCAACGATCATTTCCAACACCAAACGAAATCATGTCGGCATCGAGAAAATAGTGTTCTATTTTTTCCGCCGGCATGGTGCGCAATGCCCACGACAATCCCAAAATGCGCTCCTCGGGCATGTCGGTTTTGACGTAATCACGCAGTGCGGTCGTAACGTCTTCGAGCTGCTTGAGATTTTGTAATACGTTCTGGCTGCTCAGGGTGTCGAGCACGCCGGCCAGTACGGCTTGCTGGCGGTGCATCCGCGCGAAATCGCTGTCGGGATGGCGGATGCGGCTGTACATCAGCGCCGTCGCGCCATCCATTTGCTGGGGGCCAGGCAGAAAATGCGCTTCGGTGTAGCCGTAATCCATCGTCGGGAAGTTCGGGTCGTAGAGCTCTTTTTCCACGTTGACGTTTACACCGCCTAACGCATCAATCGCCCCAATAAAGCCCTGAAAATCAATATATATTGTGTAGTCGATTGGGATGCCCAGCAGGTTGCTGACGGTTTTCTGCGCCAGCCCAATGCCGCCGGCCGGGTCGTTATAGATCTGGCCCCACACGTGCGCGGCGTTGATGCGCGTTTCGCCATAGCCAGGGATCGCCACCCACAGGTCGCGCGGCAGCGAGAGCATTGCAATACGGTGCTGCTGCGGGTCGATCCGCGCAATGATAATCGCGTCGGTGCGCGCTGGGTCGGTTTCGCCAGGGCGCTGGTCGCTACCCAGCAACAGCACCGTGACAGGTGCACCTGCCACCGGGGCGATTGGGGTCGGCGTGGGCGGCACAGCCGTTGGCGAAGGCAGCGGCGTGGGCGGCGCGGCGGTTGGCGCAGGCGTGGCAGTGGCGGGTATGATCGTGGCTGTAGGCACCGGGCTTGGCGCTGCCGTAGGTGCGCTGCTTGCAGCCGGCTCGGTGGAAATGATCATGGCCTGAACATTCCGGTGGATCGTAA
>LJCR01000946.1 GCA_001399705.1 Kouleothrix aurantiaca | reverse complement strand
GCTGCGCACACAGGCCACACCGCAGGAGATCGCCGAGGCGCAGGCCCGCGTGAATCAGGCGCAGGCGCAGGCGCAGCAGGCGCGCTCCGAGGTGTCGTCCGCCGACATTGCGGCGGCGCGGGCGCGGCTCCAGAAGGCCGAAGATCGGCTGGCCCGCCTGCAAAGCGGCAGCTCCGCCAATGGCGACGCCGACGTGATGGCCGCGCAGGCTGCCCTTGCGCAGGCGCGCACCGACCTGGCCGGCGCGAAAGAGCGCGCCCGCCTCGACATGGAAACGGCCGCCAACGATCTGCGCAATAAACAGGACGCCTACTCGACGATCTACTGGAACAACAAGAAGCTCGCCGACCAGCTGGCGAAGTTCAACCAGAAATTGCCGCAGGAAGATAAGGATCGCGAAGCCGCCGCGCTGCGCGATGTGCAGGATGCTGGCGACGCGCTGACCAAGGCGCAGGTTGCCTACGAAGATGCCAAGAAGAATGAGCTTGTGACCCTGCAGGCACGCGAAGCCGACCTGCAGCGCGCGCAGAACAGCACCGGCGCCGACCTTGTCGGTGCGCGCGCCGACGTCGAAAGCGCCCGCGCCGACCTGGCCAAGCTGACGGGCGGGAACCACGCTGGCAGCGTCGCGGCGGCGCAGGCGGGCGTGGCGATTGCCCAGGCCCAGCTCGACAAGCTCAGCGCCGACCCGAACGCCAGCGACCTGGCCCGCGCCGAAGCTGGCGTGGCCCGCGCCGAAGCCGCGCTCAAGCAGGCCCAGCGCGACCTTGCCCAGGCGACCATGGCCGCGCCGTTTGCCGCCACCATCGCCAGCGTCGACCTGCACGTGGGCGAGCAGGCCGGCCAGAATGGTGTGATCGCGATTGCCGACCTGAGCAGCTTCCATATCACCGTGCCGGTGGACGAGCTGGACGTGGCGCAGGTGCAGCGCGATCAGGCGGTGACCATTGTGCTCGACGCCCTGCCCGGCAAAGATATCGCCGGCACCGTTACTAACATCAACCCGCTGGCGACCAAGAGCGACAAAGGCACCAACACCTACGAGGTCACGGTTGCGATCACGTCGGCCGACGCGGCCATTCGCCCGGGCATGACGGCGGCGGTGCAGATCGTCACGCAGCGCAAGGATGGTGTCGTGCTGGTGCCGCGCCGGGCCGTGCAATCGGAAAACGGGCAGAGCTTTGTGCTCATCCCCGCCGCTGGCCAGCCCGACCTGCAGACCCAGACGCCCGCCAGCACGCGCCGCCCGGTCAAGATCGGCCTGAGCAACAGCGAGTCGATTGAGATCGTCGATGGCCTGAAAGCCGGCGAGCAAGTGTATGTGAAAGACGTCGTCAGCACCTTCAACCCGAACCAGCCGCAGTAATCAGCGAGCAGTCGGTAGTTTGCAGTGCGCCACCTTCCGCCGCTGCCAACTGCAGACTGCCGACCATGGAGCATACATATGACAACCCTGATCGAAGTTCGCGATCTCGCCAAATCGTACCAGATGGGCGATGTCGAAGTCCAGGCGCTGCGCGGCGTTTCAATCACCATCCAGGAAGGCGAGATGGTCGCGATCATGGGGCCGTCGGGCAGCGGCAAAAGCACCCTGATGAATATCATCGGCTGTCTCGACCAGCCTTCCACCGGCGACTACCTGCTCGATGGCGTGGACGTGGGTGAGCTGAGCGACAACCAGCTCGCGGCCATCCGCAACCAGAAGATCGGCTTTGTGTTCCAGCAGTACATGCTGCTCCAGCGCACCTCGGCGCTGCGCAATGTCGAGCTGCCCATGCTGTATGGCGGCAAGGGCGACCGGCGCGCGGCGGCTGAGTCGGCGCTGCGGGCAGTTGGTATGGGCACGCGCATGCACCACAAGCCGAACGAGCTTTCGGGCGGCCAGCAGCAGCGCGTCGCAATTGCCCGCGCGCTCGTCAACTCGCCGCGCATCATCATGGCCGACGAGCCAACCGGCGCGCTCGATACGCGCACTGGCGAAGAAATCATGGGCATCTTCCAGCAGCTCAACCGCGAGCAGGGCATCACCGTCATCCTGGTGACGCACGACCCCGAGGTTGCGCGCCACGCCCGCCGCGTGATCAGCGTGCGCGATGGCGTGGTTGCGAGCGATGAAATGGTGACTGAGCCGCTGGAAATTGTGCTGCCGACGCCCGAGCTGATTGCGGCCTGAGAAGTGTTTGGAATTTTACCACCAAGGCACCAAGGCACTAAGATCTGATTCATAGTTTGCCGATTTATATAAATTCAAACCTTGGTGTCTTCGTGTCTTGGTGGTTCATTGGTCTCTTCAAACGGACCGAGGTGCGTTGTGAATCTGTTTGAATCGATCCGCGTGGCGCTGATTGCGCTGCGAACCAATAAAATGCGCTCGCTGCTGACGATGCTTGGCATCATCATTGGCGTGGCGGCGGTGATTGGCAT
>LJCR01000944.1 GCA_001399705.1 Kouleothrix aurantiaca | reverse complement strand
CGGGCAGGGCGAAGTGATTGCTGACCGCTATGGCATGCCGCGCCTGGCGCACCGCCACTTGGAGCAGGTGGTGAATGCCGTGCTGCGCGCGCAGTTTGCCTCGCGGCACGACGCACCGGGCGAGTGGGAGCAGGCGCTGGAGCAACTGGCGGCGATTGCGCGCGATCACTACCGCACGCTGGTGTACGAGAACGCGAACTTCATCCCCTACTTCCGCACCGCCACGCCCATTGCGGAAATCAGCCGCCTGAACATCGGCAGCCGCCCGGCCAGCCGCCGCAACAGCGACCGCATTCAGGATCTGCGCGCCATCCCGTGGGTGTTTAGCTGGATGCAGAGCCGCCACACCCTGCCGGGCTGGTATGGCCTGGGCCACGCGCTCGAAACCTTTGTGCAGGGCGACAATGGCGACGAGGCACTGGCACTGCTGCAAGACATGTATCAGAACTGGATGTTCTTCCGCTCGATGATCGACAGCGCGCAGATGATCCTCGGCAAGGCCGACTTGCAGATTGCCGCGCGCTATGCCGAGCTGACGCCCGATCAGGACATCGCCCACGAGATCTTTGGCGCGGTGCAGGAGGAATACGGCCGCACCAGCACAATGATCTGCAAGGTCGCGCAGATCGATCACCTGCTGGAGCGCAGCGCGGTGCTCCGCACCTCGATCGACCGGCGCAACCCCTACATTGACCCGATGAGCTATGTGCAGGTGGAAATGCTGCGCCGCCTGCGCGCCGACCCGGAAGGCCCCGAGCACACCGCGCTTGAAGACGCGATTCTGCTGAGCATTAGCGGTATTGCGGCAGGCCTGAAGAATACTGGATAGGGCGCTCGCAGCGCAGGGGTTGGGGGTTGGGGTTTGGTGATTACAATGCTGAACGTCTTCCTTATTCACCAATCGCTTGCCTGATATTGCTGAGACAAAGGACGAAGGGTGAAGGACCAGGGTCATTTCGTCTTTCGTCCTTCGCCTTTGGTCATAACCAGTAACAGATTTCCGAGGCGCTGTGCTGGGCAAGTGAGCGTATAAGCTTTTCGCCCCTTCACCCTTTCATACCAAGTTCGGGTAAATACTTACATTTTGTCATTCTGAACGGAGCGCCAGCGGAGTGAAGAATCTCCTATTCAGAGCGTGGAGAGATGCTGAGCGTAGCGAAGCATGACAATTCAGAAGTAATCATCCGTATTTGGTATGACTCCTGAATCCTGACTCCTGCCCTATTCTACGCGATCTTCCCGCAAACACGAAGGCGGGCGCGGCACTAGGCCACACCCGCCTTCGTGTTCCGGCAGCAGTTGCTAGCGCTGCACTTGCACCATCGGCAGGAAGATCGCCACGCCACCGGGGGGCGCGAACGAGACACCCACCACATCCATGATTTCGTCGTACACCGTTGGCGAAAGCACCGATGTCGCGCGCACCATGATGTGGTTGATCTCGTCGAGCGCGGCATCGGCTGGCACGCTGACCTTCACCGTCACCGGGTAGGTGAAGCCCGGCTCCAGTTCACCCGTCGTCGTCGGCACGATCGTCACATCCCAGTTCAGCGGGTTGGTCGCAGTGATGACAAAGCTATCCTTCCCGTTGCCAGTGTTGACGATCTGGTGGAAGAAAGTCACCGTGGTGTTGGGGACAAGCGGCTTGGTCTGGCTGGTCACCAGGCTCACGCGCGCGTACTGCAGCACGGTGATCGTGTCGTTCACTTCCTGCACGTTGTTCGGGAAGGTCGTCGACGCTGCGCGGATACGCAGCCGCTCGACCAGGCCGGCCCGCGCCGAGCTTGGCACGGTGGTGGTTGCGGTGAAGGTGCGCGTCGCTTTTGGCCCGAGCACCACCACCTGTGGGGAAAGCGTGCTTGGCCAGCCCAGGTACGACACCGCCGAGATCACAAACGTGTCGGTGATGGCGCTGCTGTTGGTGACGGAATGGAGGCAGATCACCGTTGCGCCGGGCAGGGCGTCGGTGTCGCATGCCCCGCCGACCTGCACCGGCGGGCCGACATGCACAATCGCCAGCGCGGTGTCGCCGTCGCAGGTGCTTTCGCGGCAGGTGGCTTTGAGCGTGAGCGTGAACTCGTCGCCGGTCGTCAGCCCGCTTGGCGCGATGACGACCAGCTGCACGTTCACCGACTCGTTTGGCTGCAGGGCCGCCGTCTGCGTTGGCGTCACCGTCGCCTGCCAGCCGTTCGGCAGCCCTTCCACGCTCAGATCAAACGACTGCGAGATGCTGCCGCTGCTGAACAGTGAGAAGGTGAAGGTCACCGGCTTCGACTCGATCAGCGACTGGGTTTGCTGCTCAGGCGTGAGCGTGACCGCCGCGACCTCGGCGATGCTGGTTGTGATCACGGCGGTGTCGCTCACCGGCGGCGTGCTCGCCAGCGACGACGTGGCGGTGATCACGGTGACGTTTGGCGGCAGCGCC
>LJCR01000945.1 GCA_001399705.1 Kouleothrix aurantiaca | reverse complement strand
AGGTTGAGGCGCTGGGGCGCTTTGGCTACGATCTCGGGCTGGCCTTCCAGATTGTGGATGATGTGCTTGACTACGTGGGCGATGCCTCGACACTTGGCAAGCCCGCTGGCAACGACCTGCGCGAAGGCACGATCACGCTGCCGCTGATCTACGCGGTTGATGCAGGCGGCGGCCCGGAGCTGGCGGCGCTGATTGATCAGCAGCCGCCCGCGCCCGAGCGCGTGCAGTGGGCAATTGGCGAGGTGCGCCGCCTGGGCGCGGCCGACCGCGCGCTGGCCGATGCGCGCCGCTACGCTGAAAGCGCGCTTGCGCATCTCGATGCTTTCCCCGCCGGCCCGGCGCGCGCGGCGCTTGGCGACATTGCGCAGTTCGTGCTTGCGCGCCTTTCCTGACCTGTATTTTACATAAGCGCGAACGCATCAGACACGAAATTGCGAAAGGCCGCTGGCTTTTCTGAAACCAAAACGGCAATCAGGGGGCGGCAGTGCTGCCCCCTGATTGCCGTTTTTGCACCAGGCTGGTCGGCGCGAATGCCGGCCAAAAGATGTCGCTAGCGCGCCTGTGCCGCCTGAGCAGCGTCGTCAAAGAAATCGGCCATGGTTGGCGAGCAGTCGCAGTTCGCGTTGCCCAGCAGCGGCATGCCCCAGGCCGTCTCGATGGTGCGCAGCATTGAGTAGTGCGAGTACGAGTAGGGCGAGCGGTAGCCCGGCTTCACCAGCGGCGAAACCACCAGTGTGGCGATATGCCCGCCCTCGGCATGCTGGCAGCAGCCACTCTTATCGTCTACATCGCCCTCGTCGTAGGTAATGAAGAGCACGCCGTTGTCGCGCCAGGCCGGCGAGGCGGTGATCTTGCTGACCCAGGTTTTCAGCCACTTGTCGCCTTCGCCCATGGCGCAGTCGTGGGTGCTGTTGCACATGTTCGGCGTGATCCAGCTGTAGTTCGGCAAGGTATTGGCGCTCAGATCTTTGTCGAACTGAGTAAATGGCACAATGTTACTGCAGCGCGCCGGGTCGTTGCGAATGCTGTTGTAGTAAATAAATGGGTTGTGCTTCTGCCGGTACAGTGGCTGCTGGTCGCCAACAAAGCAAGGCCGCGGCAAGCTTTCGATGTACGCTTTCCACGTGCGCCCGGACGCCTCGATCTGGTCGGCGATATTGGCTTGATCGAGCGTGCAGTCGATGCAGTTTTTTTCGATGCCGAACGTATCGCCGCCGGTGAGCGAGATGTAGTTGGGCAGGCTTGGGTGGCGCGTGCCGTAGTAGTTGGTTGCGACGCCATACTGCTGTGCGAGCTGCTTCATATATGGCATTGCGTCGCTGTTCAGCACATTCCCGTAGTCCTTATTCTCCATCATGATGATGAAGACATGCTTGAAGTTTGGCACAATTGCGGAGGCATTTGCGGGCCGGCGGTCGAGCTGGATCAGGCGAGCGAGGCGAGTGAGTTTGGAGCGCGGCGTAAGCGCCAGGCCCGCGATCATAAGAACGGCAACGGCAACAACCGCTGCGACCGCGAGCGTAGTTCGGCGATGTGTCATGGATGTCTTTCTAGAATACACAATAACGACCGGTTCGGGGGAATGACCAGCAGGCGCGCAGCATCGCGGCGCAAGGCGGGTTGTTGGACGACGGGCATGATCTTGTGGTGCAAGATCTATTCCTTAGCCGCCGTAAGAATATGCACTTGTGGATGTAGTGCTTGGTTGATGTGTAGTAATACGGAGTGTAGCACAAAAAGGATCTCGCGCGTGCAGCCATGCGCTATGCTATACTGTCGGCGATGAGCGCGAGCAGCAGCCCCGCTGGCGAGGAGCACGCAATGGCGAGGTATCTGGACTATCTGGCAGCGCGCCTGAGCGGCGAGGGCCAGTTGAACGATAGTATTGCGATGCGCAATGGGCGCATAATCTTTGCCGGGGCCGTCGATCTGCTCGGCCTGGTTGAGCAATATCGTGCGCCGCTCGAAGTGTCGTTCTGCCCACTGATCACACGCCGCATCGCGCAAATGCAGGAATACTTTGCGCAGGCCCGCGCCACAAGCAGGTACGGCGGCGATTTTGTGTATGCCTACGCCACCAAGGCGAATTTTGCGGAAGAAGTGGTGCGCACGGCGGTGGTGTCGGGGGCGCACTACGAAACGTCTTCGGCCTTTGACGTGCGTATTGCACACCGGCTGTGGCGCAGCGGAGTGCTGCCTGCTGGCCGCTTTATTTTCTGCAACGGCTCGAAAGAAGCAGGATATATCGCGGCGATTCGCGATCTGCGTATGGACGGCTGCGCCAGCGTCGTGCCGATTCTCGACGACCCGCACGAGTTCGAGCTGCTGGCCGATTGCCCGCTGCCGCTGCTGCTGGGCGTGCGCGAGCGCAAAGACGCAGCCGACCTGGCGAGCGGCATCACCTACGGCTACGACCGCTTTGGCA
>LJCR01000941.1 GCA_001399705.1 Kouleothrix aurantiaca | reverse complement strand
GCGCATCTCGCGGCGGCTGAAGCCCAGCAGCGGGCCGTTGAGGAAGACATTCTCGCGCCCGCTCAGCTCAGGGTGGAAGCCGCTGCCCAGCTCGAGCAGCGCGGCCACGCGGCCATTCATGCTCACGCGACCGCTGCTCGGCTCCAGAATGCGGGTCATAAGCTTGAGCGCGGTGCTTTTTCCTGCGCCGTTGTGGCCAACCAGGCCCAGGCTTTCGCCCTTCTTCACCCGGAAATCGAGGTTGCGCAGTGCCCAGAACTCTTCGACACTGCTGCCGCGGCGCAGCAGGCGCGCAAACCGCCCCTGGATGGTGTCGGCGCGCTCGCGGTTGATCACAAAGCGCTTGCTGACGTTTTCAAACTCAATCACGTTGCTCATGGATTAAATATCTTCCCCGAACGAGCCGCTGCGCCGCTGGAAGAACCAGTAGCCCAGCGCCAGGAGGCTCACCGCCGTGACGAGCACGCGCAGCACGCTGGTGAGCGCGGGCAGGCCGGGCGTTGGAATATTTGGCGCGGTCACCGCCTGCCCATACAGCACCTCGCGGTAGAACTCAATCAGCGATGCCATCGGGTTGATCCAGCGGATCGCGACGGCCAGTGGAATGCCAAAAACGGTGTTGTTGAACGAATCAATCGAATAGACCACCGGCGTCAGGAAAAACCAGAACTGCATCAGAATGCCGATCAGATGCACGAAATCGCGGAAGCGCACCGCCAGCGCGCTCATCAGCAGCGCCAGGCCGGTCAGCAGCATGGTTTGGATGATCAAGAGCACCGGCAGGTAGGCGATTGTCCATGCGAAGTTCAGGCGGCCCAGCGTGCCAAGCTGCACGGCTGCCATCAGCAGGAGCATCATGGGCAGCGAAAGCAGGAAATTGAGCAGGCTCGAAAGCACGCTGACCAGCGGCAGCACTTCGCGCGGGAAGAAAACCTTCTTGATCAGGCTGGCGCTGTCGATAATGCTGCGCGCGCCACCAACCACAGCTTCAGCCGTGAAATTCCACGACAGCAGGCCGATAATCAGAAACACGGGAAACATTGTGATCGAGGAAGAAAGGAGGCGGCTGAACACAAACCAGAACACCAGCATCAGCAGAAGCGGCGCAAGCTGTGTCCACAAGTAGCCAAGCGCGCTGCCTTTGTAGCGCACCCGCATGTCGCGCAGCACCAGGTTGATGATCAGCTCGCGGTAGGCCCACAGCTCGCGCATCTTACGCATCACGCCGGCGCTGCGATCAACGGCCACGCCCGCGCCGCCAAATACCAGCCCAACGATCGCCGCCAGCGGCGCGCTGCTCTGCTCGACATAAGATTGCCAGTTGCGCAGGCCGGACTGGTAGCGCTCCTCGGGCGTTAATCCGCTGCTCGCCGCGAGTTGTTCAGCGCCGGGCGGCGGCACAAAGGCCAGGTCGTCGGAGGTGGCCGCGCTGGGTGAGAGCGAGACCGCGCTGGTCGCGGCAGGAGCTGGGGCCGAAACCCGAATCGCCGCGCCGCCCGCGCGATCGATGCTCGCCAGCGCCTTACGATCGGTGACCATCTGGGCCCGCAGGGCATTGATCTGCTCGCTGAGCTTGCGTGCGTCGGCGAAGCGGTGGTCCTGGAAAGCCGTGTCGCGCTGCTCCATCAGCGCGCGCTCCTGACGCTGACCTTCCTGGATGCGCAGCTCCAGCTCCGCGCGCACATCTGCATTCCCACCCGCGTGCGGCGCTCCCTCGTTGTCGCCGTTCGGGTCGCGCACGTTTGCCGGGACGGTCAGCACCTTACCAACCTCCAGGCCGTTGGCGGCGGCCGCGTCATCGCGGCTGATGTCGATCGCGCGGCCAGCGGCCGACAGCGTCATGCGGTGGCCGTCGGTGCTGAGCTGGGCGCTTGTGATCGGGTGGCCGTTGACGGAAAGCTGGCCGCTGGCCGCGCGGCTGATGTCGACCTCCTGAAGACCGATCGCCGGCGGCGCAGAGCGCTGGCTGCTCACGGCCGACGCGCCGACCGTGCCGTTGGCCGCCTCGACGGCCGCGGAGGGCACGCCGCGCAGGAAATCGATCCGCTCCTGGAGCTTCGGGATGGCCGCCATCTGTTTCGGATCGCCGCTCTTTTGGGCCTCGTCGATCTTGCGCTCCAGGCGGCTGATTTCCTGCTCGTCGACTTCCTTCTGTAGTTTGTCGGCCTTGTCCCAGGAGCCACGGTCGCGCGCCTGCTGGATGTTGCGTTTGGTAGATGCTGCCTGCCGATTCTCGATCTCGGTGTCGATCTCGTCCGTGCGGCGCAGCGCCCGGCCTTTCTCGTCGTCTGTGAGGTTAGGGGTCTTCAGGCGTTGCTCATACCACGTCGCCTCGTCCTCGCGGGCTCCGATCGCCCGCGCGTCCTTCCCCTCCTCCACCCAGCCCCCGACCGGTCCTCTCGCCTTTTTCCACAGCAGCCGCTCGC
>LJCR01000942.1 GCA_001399705.1 Kouleothrix aurantiaca | reverse complement strand
ATCCAGCCGTGGGTCGTGGAAATCTTCCAGCAGGTGCTTCAAGCGTTCGTTGCGCTGGCGCGTGCGGCCCAGCGCGGCTTCGCTGTTGAAGTCGATGTTGCGAAACACGCCTTCCAGCTTTTCTTTGTTCGCTTCCTCGATCGCCTCAAGCGCAATGTTGATCAGTTCGCCGACATTGGCCTCGTTGCGCTGGTTGTAGAGCGTGTAATAGTCGCTCCCGTCCGGCAGCACAAAGCGCTCGTACTGCAACTGGCGGCGAATGCGCCGGTCGTCGTCGCCATATTGCTGTTTGAGCAGCGCATAGTGTTCGCGCCACACATCGCTGATGTATTTGAGGAACAGCATCACCAGGATGTAGTTCTTATACTCAGATGGGTCGATCGTGCCGCGAAACGTATCGCAGGCTCGCCAGAGCACGGCGTTGATTTCGTCCTGGTCGATCACACCGGGGTTAGGCTCGTTGAGAAAGTTGGATTGGGCAATTGTCATGAGTGGGCCAGGTTCTATTCAGCAAGATCGCGGATGCATGCCAGGTGCTTAGCGCCTGGGCGTGCCGGGCCAATGGTGGGCAAGGAGCTACTGGTATCGTAGCAGCGCCCAGCCCACGTGTCAACCATCGGCGTCACACGCTGATCGGCCACGGCGCAGCACAGATCGCGTGCGCCGCCAAACATCGAAGTCGCTGGGGCAGACATTATAGCGCCTGCACGCTTCGATCGCGCGCACGCCATGTGCAATCTTGTGATCACGAATATCCTTCTCGCGCACACAACGCGCAATCTTGTGTGCGCTCGCATAGTATTGTGTGCGCGAATATCCTTCTCGCGCACGCAAGGCGCAATCTTGTGATCACGAATATCCTTCTCGTGCACACAAGGCGCAATCTTGTGATCACGAATATCCTTCTCGCGCACACAAGGCGCAATCTTGTGATCGCAACGGTCATTCTTGCGCCCGCATGACTCGATTTTGGGCATCCACATCGCTTCGCACGCATGGCAAGCGTGCGTGAAGCACGCGCCTTGCTCAAGCTGCCCCACCGATATACAAGCGCGCTGGGCCAGCAGGCGAATACCGATCTATCGCGCAGCCCAAGCCGCACCGCCGTACACTTCTGCTGGTTCTGCATGCCCGAGGTGAGCCGCGAATATCTGCAAACCAGCACGCACGAATGGCTTCCGTGCCCCGCCGATCTGCGTTCGCCGCGCGCGTCTGCATCCAGTTGCCCGCACATATCAACAGCTCCGCGCCACGGTTCCTTCACGTACACCGCATACGCCTTGCCACCTTCGCACAACTGTGCTAGTCTTGCCGCAGCACTATTCTTCCAGCCGGAGCAAAGCCCATGACCGCAGCAATCGGCAAGCGCGAGCTGCTCGCGCGCCTCCACGCCGGCTACGATGCCTTTCAGCAGCTGATCGCGCCGCTCAGCGAGGCGCAGATGAGCGCGCCGGGCGTGCAGGGCGCGTGGTCGCTGCGCGATGTGGTGGCGCACTTCGTTGCGCACGAACAGTTTGCCCTTCACGAGCTGGCGGCGGCGCGGCGCGGCGAACGCTACCAGCACCCGATCAGCGGCAGCGACGCGATGAATGCGGCTGCCGTGGCCGAGCATAGCGCCACGCCAGCCGGCGAAGTGCTGCACGCCTGGGAAGCGTCGTTTCGCGCGGTGGTGGCGGCAGTTACAGCGCTGCGGGAAGACGACTTCGCGGACGGCAGCGCGCTCACCGCCGCGCTGGGCGATACGATCGACGGCGCGCTGGCCAACAACACCTACGAGCACTACGCCGAGCACACGCCCGCGCTGCTGGCCTGGCTCGCGCAGCAAACCGGCACGCGCGGAGCGTGAGAATTTAATCCACAGATAACGCAGATTACACAGATATGATATCTAACAGCGTACAAATAAGGGGTGCTGCGCCAAAAACCTTTCATACTACGAAAAATGTAATCCTTGTTGATGCAGATTGCACATATGTCGCTTTAGGGCCTACATAATCTGTGGCATCTGTGTAATCTGTGGATACTATTCGACCCAGAAGGAGAACGCATGGAATTTCGCGACGACGATCTCGCCCAGTTCGCGGCCGAAGGCGCCGCGCCGCTGCCCGCCACCGACACGCAGGGCTATGTCGAGCATGCCGGCGCGCGGATCTGGTACGCGGCCTATGGCGAGGGTCCAGCAGTGATTCTGCTGCACGGCGGGCTTGGCCACAGCGGCAACTGGGGCTACCAGGTGCCCGCGCTCACCGGGCAGGGCTTTCGCACGATTGTGATCGACAGCCGCGGGCACGGGCGCAGCACCCGCGACGCGCAGCCATTTTCCTACGAGCTGATGGCGAGCGACGTGCTGGCGGTGATGGACGAGCTGGGCGTTGCGCGGGCCGCACTGGTGGGCTGGAGCGATGGCGCATGCACGGCGTTGGTGC
>LJCR01000943.1 GCA_001399705.1 Kouleothrix aurantiaca | reverse complement strand
GACACAAGCTGGCCGTTGAAGCGCTCCTCGCGGGCCGCCAGAACAGAGTTCTCGCGCACCCAGACAAATCCGAGCAGCAGCGTGGCGGCGAGCAGGAACACCGTCGCGATCGTCAAATTACGCGTCATTGTTCGTATCCACTATCCAGGGCGCGCCGGCCACATGGCCGGCGCGCACGCTATTGCTACTGCCGGACGTTATCTTTTGCGCTGCTCAGGAAGCGCACCACCGGGGCCTGTTGCTTGCCATCGACGGTGATCACCAGGGTAACTTTTTCAAGCGTGACCTGGCCTTCCTGGTTGAGCTGCCACGGCTCGACCGTCAGGGTGGCGTCGCCGCCCTGCTCGGCAAAAGGCTTATCCAGCTCCTTCCAGCGGGCCACATCCTCACGGAACTCTTCAAACATCGCTTTCGATGCCGGTGAGAGGGTGTTCTCGTCGCAGTTCACAAACGAGTTAGTGAACGAGTCGAAAGTACACGCGGAGGTAGGCAGCTGTTCAAAGGGCACTTCGTCGGCCTTGCCCTCACCTTCGCCCGGCACCCACTCAAACACCAGCTCGCTGGTGGCGGTTTCCTGAATACCGTACGACGGCAGGCCAGCGTAGGTCAGGAAGGCCAGCAGGATGGTTGCAACCACAAAGCCCGCCAGCGCAACCTTGCGATCTTTAAACTTGCGGCTCGGGTTGCGGTCGATGTAGGGCAGCAGGAACAAGCCACCAAACATCACGGCGGCCAGCAGCAGGCCAAAGAAGAATTTGTCGCCAACTTTCAGCATACCCTGGAGCCACAGGAAGTACCACGGCGCCTTGGTGTGCTGCGGCGTAACAAACGCGTTCGCGTGGCCTTCCAGCGTCGCGTTCCAGAAGAACTGGTTGATCGCGATCAGACCAAAGGTCAGGAAAGCAATTGCCGCCACTTCCAGGTACACCTGGTCGGGCAAGAAGGGGATCTTGCGCTTGGTAGGCGGCATGTTGTCGAACAGCTCGTGGATTGGCGAAATTTCCTGCTTGCGCACAGCGTAGTAGTGAATGCTGATCAGCGCAATCGCCACGCCCGGCAGCAGGAAGATATGCAGCAGGTAGAAACGCAGCAGCGTCTGCCCGCCGACATCGACCGCGCCGCGCAGCAGCTTGTTGATCGCGTCGCCCAAACCTGGCGTCGCGTCGGCCATCGAGCTGCCAATCGTCACAGCCCAGTAGGCCAGCTGGTCCCACGGCAGCAGGTAGCCGCTGAACGAGAGCACCAGCGTCACCAGCAGCAGGACCATGCCCGTCACCCAGATGAACTGGCGCGGCGCTTTATAGGAAGCAGTGATATAGGTACGTACCATGTGCAGCGTCACGATCGCGACCATAAGGTGCGCGCCAAGACGGTGGACATTGCGCATCAGGTTGCCCAGCGGCACGTCGGTCATGATCTTGACCATGCTCGGGTAGGCCTCGCTGGCCGACGGCACGTAGAAGATCATCAAGACGAGGCCGGTGATCGCCTCGACCATGAAGAGGAAGAAGCTGAACCAGCCCAGGCCCACGGTGTAGTACCAGGCGGTCGCTTCCTCGGGCAGCGCGCGCGGGCGAATGTGATACCAGAAGCTATTGCTATGCACCCGCATACGCGGGTTGGGGCGGGGGGCCGGTTCGCCGCGTAGCACGGAACGCCAATCGGCCATGCCCATGCTCGGGAAGAACGATCGCCCCACCTCACTGACCCAAGCCATCAGTCGTCGCATCCCGCTGGGCCGCTCGACCTGCTGTGTGGCCATACTGTGGTTGCTCCCTCTAGATCTTGTCGTGTTTTAAGCGTTAAGCCCAGGCGCAAACCGCCTCGGCGCGGAACCGCCGTACGCAGAGCTTCAACTAGGCGTGCGACAGGCCAGTCACCTTCTGGCCGGTGTTGACAACAATCACGTCGTTGGTGACCTTGACACGAAACTGGTCGAGGTTACGTGGCGCCGGGCCGCGCACATACTGCGTGTCGCGCTCGTAGGTCGAGCCGTGGCACGGGCAGATGAAGCGCTTTTCCGATGCGATGTAGGGCACCAGGCAGCCCAGGTGCACACACACCTGGTAGATCGCCATAATACCATCGGTATTTACGTTGCCATCCTCGTCGGCAGCCGGCTGGATGGTTGCGTCGGATGCAACTTTCACCACAAAGAACTTGCCATCGGCCACGGGGAATGGATCATCGCTGTCTTTAAATTCGCTGGCCTTTTTGTCGAGGGTGAACTTACCGCCGAACGTACCCGCCTTGATGCGCGGGTAGGCGAAGCCGCCGGCCACCGGGTAGGTGCGCTCGCCGGTGCTCGGGTTTTCGGCGGTGGTGAACTTGAGCAGCGGGCCCAGCAGCGGGTCGGCGGCTGGGTCGGGCGATGTGATGAAAAGAAGGCTGCCGGCGGTCAGCAACGCGGCCGAGCCGGCCATTGC
>LJCR01000940.1 GCA_001399705.1 Kouleothrix aurantiaca | reverse complement strand
GCTGGTGTCGCTGCTGCGGATTGAGATCGCGGCACGTTTTGGCAGCCGCCTGCGCACCCTGCTCGATCAGGTGCGCGGCAAGCAGTAATGCGCATTGTCTTGGTGCACTCTGATGCATAAGAACGCAGGGATGGGCCGTAGCCTTTTGCCCTGCCTGGAAGCGCTGGCGGCCATGTGTGCCGCTGCAACTATGCTTGCACCATGAGATCTGGAATGCAAATAATTGCGAAACGGCTTGCCGCCCTGCGCCACCTGTGGTCGCCGCTGATCCTGGCATCGTTGGGCATCGTTGGCATATCGCTCGGACTGGCGTATTTCGTCATTGCCTTTTATCGCACCCTGGCCCTGCCCGGCTTCTTCTACTACCTCACGCTCCAGTTTCTCGATCGCTGGCTGCGCGGCTGGCTCCTGCTGCTTGTCGGGGCAATTCTGCTGGCCGCCGGCATCTGGAAGCTCAGCGGCGTCGCCGTTATTCCTCTTGACGCCACGCCGCGCGGCGAAGATGAATTTGTGCTGGGCTTTCGCCGCGCCAGCCGTGCGCCGCGCATCACCGTGCTGTCGGGCGGCGCGGGCCTGCTCATTCTGGCCAGCCTGGGCCGCTACGCCAGCCGGCTCACCTGCATCACCCCGGTGCAGGACCCGGTGGAATACTACTACCGCGCTTCGAGCCTCTACCATTTCGAAAATGTTATTTTTGTGCCGCCCATCCCATCGCAGCTCGAAGTCGAAGTGGAGCTTGACGACGGTACGCACCATAACATCAAGGAAAATATCTCGCACCGCGATCAGCTCGCCAAACACCACGCCGTCGATACCCGCCTGCTGAGCGCCGACAACCAGCCCTTGCCCGCCCAGCAGCCGATCTTTCGCCAGGCCAGCGATGCCCTGCGCACCGCCGACGCGATTGTGCTGGGGCCCGGCAGCCTGTTCGAAAGTATTCTGCCCAACTTGCAGCTTCCCGAGGTGCGCACGGCCATTCGCGCCAGCCGCGCGCGCACGATCTATATTTGCAGCCTGATGACCGAGCCGGGCCTGACCACCGGCTTTGGCGTGGCCGAGCATATTCGCCAGATCGCGCGCTACGGCGGCTTTACGCCCGATTATGTGCTCGTCAACGCGCAGCGCATCGACCCGGACGTGCGCCAGATGTACGAGGCCGCGCACCAGTCGCCGGTGTTTATGAACCCCGAGGAATACGAGGAAACCGTGGTGAGCAACACCGACCGCGTGACCTCGCGCGATGTGGTGGTGGAAGGCGCGGTGGTGATCGAGGCCGACCTGGCCAGCTCGGTGGTGCAGCTCACCGCCTCGCTCGACCACCCCGGCGAGGGCCGCACCGTGCGCGTGCTGCGCCACGACCCCGACAAGCTGGCGACCGCCATCCTCGAAATCCTGCGGCGCGAATAGCAATGCGGGTTTGCAAGTTGCAAGTTAGAAGGTTGCAGCCGTGGCGTATCGCATACGCCTGTTGCAGGTTCGCAAGTTGGTGTATCGCATACACCTGTTGCAGGTTCGCAAGTTGGTGTATCGCATACACCTGTTGCAGGTTCGCAAGTTGGTGTATCGCATACACCTGTTGCAGGTGGCGGATCGAAGGCATCCTGAGTAGGCCGCCAGGCCGTATCGAAGGGTGCGCGCCCAATTGCATATCTGCGCTCTTTGCGGTCTTTGCGGTGAATCATCTGCTCATCCGTCATTGGTCGGTGAATCGTAATCGTAACTCGCAAAACGTAAATAGATATGTCAGATACTGTCATCCTCTTCGAAGACGAGGGCTTTCAGCTCTTCCTGCCGCTGGTGTATTCGCGCCCGGTCTACGAGTTGCGCTGCGGTATTTTCACGCTGCGCGAGCGCCTTTCGGCCATGCTGGTGCGCCAGCCCGCCGCGATCTGCCGGGCGCACCTGGCGGCGGTGTATGGCACCGGGCGCTGGCCGCTGCGCCTGCTGGCCGAGCAAAATCCGCTCTTGTTCGTGAATGGCCGCGCCACCGACCTGCCCTGGCTTGCGGCGCTCATGGCCGAACCGCTCAATACCATCTACATTTCCGCCGGGCCACACGGCCAGCCGGTGCTGGTGGGCGCGCGCCTTTCGCCCACCCTGGCCAGCGCCGTGCTGCTCGACATGCTGGAGCAGCGCGTGGCAAATGCCCTGGAAGAGCTGCGCCGCTTTGCCCGCGTGGTCGAAGTGCAGGCGTCGCTGCTCACCTACCCGTGGGATCTGATCACCGCCAATGGCGAGCAGATCGCGCGCGACGTGCCGCTGCTAAGCCGCGCCGCCGGCTGGGCCAGCGCCGCCGACCGCCCGGTCGAGCGCGCCGACGTGGTGGTGCACAACCCTGCCCAGGTCTGGCTGCACCCGCAGGCGCGGCTGGATGGCCCGCTGGTGCTCGACGCGCGCGACGGCCCGATTGTGATCGACGCGGCCCACGT
>LJCR01000094.1 GCA_001399705.1 Kouleothrix aurantiaca | reverse complement strand
CCAGATTGCCGGCGAGTTCCAGCCCAGAAATGCGCGCAGCTCGGCTTCATCGATGCTGCCGACAATCACGCCGCGCACCTGTTCTTGCATGGCGCGCCGCAAGCCAGCCGCCGTGATGCCACTGCCGCCAATAATGATTGCGTAGGCGCTGCGGGCGTCGATCAGCTCGGGCCGGATCGGCTCAGCCGGATCGGTCACAAGCAGGCGCAGCACGCCGGCGCGCTCTTTGCCGATGCCAAACGCGCCATACACCTGGGCAGCCGGCGTTTCGATCACCACGCCCTGATTTGGCATCACTTCCATCACCAGGCCGCGCACCGTCGCCTGAAGTTCGTAGGTCGTTGGGTCGGGCGAAATCGTGACATAGCCAGTTTCCGTATCGACCGACTCGATTTTGCCGCTGACCGGCGAAAGGCATGTGCGCCCGCCGATGCGGCTTGAGCGGGCCAGAACCTCGCCCTGGTTAACTTTATTGCCAAGCTCGCGAACCATTGCACGCTCAACAATTGAGGGGGCAATGCTCAGCGCCCGTGCCAGGTTGACGATCACGGGAACACCCGGCATAAACGCCTTGGCGACGACTTCTTCGGGCTCGACGCGCTGCCCCTGGCGCACAAGCACCTCGCCGGCGCTGGGGAGCCGGCGCTCGATACGGGCAACTGCGCTGCCAATCAATGGGGGCGTTCCGGTCGGGACATAGAGCGACATGACGTGGTGTCTCCGCGACTGTTCTCTGATATCGGTTGCATTATAGCACAACCGCTTCGCAATAGCTATCTGCCGCACTGGGGTGCGCGCTGCGCCGCGTGCTCCTGTTCTTTCTACACTGCAAGTTATTTATATAAGTAAGAAGCGGTCCGGAAACTAATCGGCACGAAAGAGGCGTTTGAGTAAGATATCGATGGAGGCAAGATAGATCCAGCCTTCAGTGCTTTCTGGACGGCGGTCGTATTCTTTACTCAGCTGTCGATAGCGACCCAACCACGCGAACGTTCGCTCGACCACCCAACGCTTTGGTAAGAGCGCAAACCCAACCTGGCCCTCCGCCTTTTCGATGACTTCGACCGCACACGAAAGGTACTGATTGACCCACTCGACAAACATCCGTTTGTAGCCTTGATCGACACGTATGCTCTCCAGGCTCGTAAGCGCATCACTGTGCTCATTCAGCAGCCAGATCCCACCTTCGCTCTCGCTGATATCGGCTGCATGCACCAGCACCCGGATCACAAAGCCATTCGTGTCAACAATCAGCTGGCGCTTGCGACCCTTGATATTTTTTTCCCGCGTCAAAACCACAATCACCGCCGGCTTCTGTGGTCTTGACGCTCTGGCTATCAATCACTGCAATATGAGGGTGTGGGTCTCTGCCAAGGGCGTGACGGACACGCTCGCGGAGGACGTCGTTGATGCGTATCCAACTGCCGTCTTCATTCCACTTTGTGTAGTAGTCGAACACGGTACTCTTGGGCGGAAAGCCTTCGGGCAACATATCCCACTGGCAGCCAGTCTTCTTTTTATAGCGAATGGCGTTGAATACCAGGCGGAGATCGACGCTGCGTGGTCGGCCGGTCGATGCTTTTCGGCTCAATTCTGGAGCGACAATCTCCCATTCCTGGTCAGTAACGTCGGTTGGGTAGCCCATGTTCTTTCTCTCCACTTCGTCTGAATGCCTTTACTCAGATGAAGGAGGAACTATACCATATCTCGCTTCCACTTTCCGGATAGCTTCTAAGGAACGCGCGAGCAATTAAATGCACTCTTTATCACAATGATTCGATTGTGAAAGAATATCTTTTGCATAATTATCGTAGATGCTTTGCAAATAGTGTGTTTTGTGCGTAAGTGATGTGTACAGTAAATGTGAATTAAAACTACAGGTTTTGTGAGGATTGAAACGCCTTAAAGCTGTGCTATACTCGATTTACCGGGGTTTTACCAAAATATCACTTCTTCGCCTCGATGCGTAGTGCCGAGTTGGCGGTACACGTCGTGCCAACCTTGCCCGCTTTTCCATTCGTGTAGTACCGAAACCGCACTACGATGTGCCTGTTGAGAAAGGGTCTGCAATGAGTGCTCCCGCTCGATCAGCTGCGGTGCCGCGCCTGCTGCTTGGCAGCCTGCGCACGCTGCAGCTTGCGCTGCCCAAAATTGGCGTCGGCTGGATGTTTGCCCTGCTGACCAGCAACTTCAATCGCATTGCCATTCACGATCTGGGCGTCGCGGCGGTGCTGATCACGGTGATGATCAGTATGCACCACTTCCTGTCACCATTTCAGGTGGTGTTTGGGCGCATGGCCGACCGCCACCCGCTGCTGGGCCTGCGCCGCACGCCATATTTCCTGCTTGGTTCGCTGCTTTCAAGCCTGGTGTTTCTGGCGCTGCCCGGCCTGGCCGTGGCGATGGGCGCTGGCTCGGTGGCTGCGACGCTGGCCGGCTTTGGCCTGCTGGTGCTGTTTGGCATCGGCATTGCCGCCTCGGGCGACGCGCACCACGCCTTGATCGCAGAGGTGAGCAGCCCGAAATCGCGCGGCGCGGTGGTGGCAGTGGTGTGGACGTTCACAATCGTGAGCGCGATTGCGGCGGCGATTGTGATCAAGGTGGTGATGGGCGACACCTATACACCAGAGAAGATGCAGGCGCTGTACAACCTGACGCCGTGGATCGTGATGATTTCCGCGCTGCTTGGCATCCTGGGTGTCGAGCAGCGCCGCAGCCGCGCCGAGTTTGCGGTTTTGCAGGCGCAGGCGCAGCAGGCGCTTCCGGCCGGCAGCGCGCTGGGCGCGGCGCTGGCGCTGCTGCGCGAGAATCAGCAGGTGCGCGCGTTCTTTGCGTTTGTGCTGCTGTCGATCCTCGGCATTTTCCTGCAAGACGCGGTGCTGGAAGTGTTTGGCGCGGACGTGTTTGGGATGACGGTCAAGGAAACCACGACCTTCACGCAGACCTGGGGCGGCGGCGTGCTGATTGGCATGCTGCTGATGGGCGTATTGAGTGCGTTTCTGCCGCTCAGCAAAAAGCTGCTGGCCACGGTTGGCGGCGCGGGCACGGCATTGGGCCTGGGTCTGCTGACGCTGTGCGCCTTTACCGAGCAGCGCGCCCTGCTCAACCCGGCCCTGCTGCTGATGGGCGTGAGCACCGGCCTGTACAACGTCGGCGCGCTTTCGCTGATGATGGATATGACGCTGGAAGGCGCGACCGGCCTGTACATGGGCCTGTGGGGCATGGCGCAAGCCTTTGGCACGGGCGGGGCCTCGGTGCTGAGCGGGGCAATGAAGAGCCTGCTGATCGAAACTGGCTGGCTCAGCCCGGCGATTGGTTACAGCGCGATCTTCGGCCTGGAAACGGTGCTGATGCTGCTGAGCATTGCGCTGCTGCGCGCCGTCAGCGTTGAAGCTTTCCACGGCGTGACGCGCGAGGATCTGGTGCGCAGCATGGAAGTGAGCGCGGCGGCCTAGCCAGTGTTGGCAGCCCAACATTGACCTTGTGATAATAGTATGAATGCGATCGACACGCCAGCAGTGCATAGCGGCCGGATCGGCCCGAACGCAATCATCCAGACCGTGCAGGCGCTGCGCGAGCTGTATGGCGCGGCGGGCGCGGCCGAGGTGCTGGCGCGCATTGGCAAGCCCGAGCTGCGCGATGCACGGCCCGCCAGCATGATCGACGAGCGCGACTTTGCCGAGCTGTATCACGACCTGCTCCAAACGCTGGGCCGCGCCGCCACAGACCGCGTGATGGCACGCGCCGGCGCGCTGACGTCGCAGTACGTCATGCGCAGGCGCATCCCGCGCCCGGTGCACTGGCTGCTGCGCGCGCTGCCGCGCCGCCTGGGCATGCGCCTGCTGCTCGACGCGATCAGCCGCCACGCCTGGACATTCGCCGGCAGTGGGCGGTTCAGCTACCAGATCGGGCGCGCGCCCGTGCTGGCGCTCGATAACTGCCTGACCGCGCGCGACCTTGCCGCCGACGCGCCGGCCTGTGCCTTTTACCAGGCAGCATTTCAAGGCTTTCTTGCAACACTCATCGACCGGCGGCTGCGTGTGGAAGAAGTGCGCTGCCTCGCCTGTGGGGCGGCGCGGTGTGAATTTCGGGTGATTGAGGTGACACGATGAAAATCATGCTCATCCAGCCGAACTACCACGCCGGCGGGGCGGAGATTGCCGGCAACTGGCCACCAAGCTGGGTGGCCTACATCGGTGGCGCGCTGCGGGCGGCAGGCTTCGGCAACCTGCGCTTTGTCGACGCAATGACCAACGACCTGAGCGACGAGACGGTGCGCCAGATCATCGAGAAGAACCAGCCCGACGTCGTGCTGGCCACGGCGATCACGCCAATGATCTACAAGGCCGAGGCCACGCTCAAGATCGCCAAGGAGGTCAACCCGCGCGTCAAGGCGATCATCGGCGGCGTGCACCCGACCTTTATGTACGCCCAGGTGCTGAGCGAAGCGCCCTGGATCGACTACGTTGTGCGCGGCGAGGGCGAGGAGATCGTTGTTAACCTGCTGCGGATGATCGACAGCGGCACCGAAGACAGCGAGCGTGCCAATGTGCGCGGCATCGCCTACCTCGACGAGCACGACAAAGTCGTGGCCACGCCCGCGCACCCGCCGATCATGCCGCTGGAAACGCTCACGCCCGACTGGAGCCTGCTGGAGTGGTCGAAGTACATCTACATCCCGCTGAACGTGCGCGTGGCGGTGCCGAATTTCGCGCGCGGCTGCCCGTTCACATGCCGCTTCTGCTCGCAGTGGAAGTTCTGGCGCACCTACCGCGTGCGCGACCCGAACGCCTTTGTCGATGAGGTCGAGCAGCTGGTGCAGGAGTTCGGCGTCGGCTTCATGATCCTGGCCGACGAAGAGCCCACGATTCACCGCAAGAAGTTCATCGCCATGTGCAAGGCGATGATCGACCGCAAGGTGCAGGTCTACTGGGGCATCAACACGCGCGTCACCGACATCCTGCGCGACGAGGAGCTGCTGCCGCTGTACCGCAAGGCCGGGCTGGTGCACGTTTCGCTCGGCACCGAGGCGGCCGCGCAGATGAACCTCAACCGCTTCCGCAAGCAAACCACCATCGAGCAGAACAAAAAGGCCATTCAGCTGCTGAAAAACAACGGCATGGTTGCCGAGGCGCAGTTCATTATGGGCCTGGAAAACGAAACGCCCGAGACGATTGAGGAGACCTACCGGCTGTCGCAGGACTGGAAGCCGGACATGGCCAACTGGAATATGTACACGCCCTGGCCGTTCGCCGAGCTGTTCGAGGAGCTGGGCGACCGTGTCGAGGTGCGCGACTACTCGAAGTATAACTTTGTCACACCGATCATCCAGCCCGACGGAATGGACCGCGAAGAGGTGCTGAAGGGCGTGCTGCGCAACTATGGCCGTTTCTACATGCGCAAGGCGCTGCTGGAGTACCCCTTCATCAAAGACCCGTTCAAGCGCAAATATATGCGCGGCTGCCTGCGCGCCTTTGCAAAGAGCACCGTGACCAAACGCTTCTACGACCTGGGGCGCATCAGCTTCCACGGCCTGAGCACGCAGATCGACCTGGGCTTCGACGAATCGAAAGTGCTGACCACTGATCAGATCATCGATCTGAAGCAGAACCGGCCCGACCTTGCGCCCGACACGAACTTCACCGGGACGGCCTGATGAAGCACACGTAAAGGCGAACCATGCTGCTCGTGCATAGCAAGCAGCATGGTTCGCCCGAACGAAAGGGAACCATGCCAAACGCCATCCAAAAAGAAGACGGCCTGTACCACAGCTTTTGCGGTCTGACCTGCGTAGGCTGGCTGTACCAGAAGATCAAAGACAGCTTCTTCCTGATCCTGGGCACGCACACCTGCGCGCACCTGCTGCAGAATGCGCTGGGCGTGATGATCTTTGCGCGCCCGCGCTTTGGCGTGGCCCTGATGGAAGAAACCGACCTTTCCAAGCCGCAGCCCGAGCTCGAAGCCCTGATCGACGAGATCCGCGCCGACCACAAGCCCTCGGTGATCTTCCTGCTGTCGTCGTGCACGCCCGAGGTGATGAAGGTCGAGTTCGATGGGCTGGCGCGCCACCTGAGCCGCCCCGACCTGCCGGTGCTGTTTGTGCCGGCCAGCGGGCTCGACTACACGTTCAGCCAGGCCGAAGATTCGGTGCTGCAGGCGCTGCTGCCGTTCTGCCCGCCGGCCCCGCCCGAGGACCGGCGCGTGGTGTTTCTTGGCTCGGTGAACGACTCGATCGCCGACGATTTTGCGCTTGAAGCGGCGCGGCTGGGCATCCCGGTCGCCGGTTTCCTGCCCGCCACGCATTTCCACGAGCTGCCGCCGATCGGGCCGGGCACGGTGCTTGCGCCGCTGCAGCCCTACCCCGCGAAAGTGGCCACGCGCCTGGCGCGCGACCGCGGCGCAACGCTGCTGCAGTCGCTGTTTCCGTTTGGGCCAGATGGTACGCGCGCCTTCTGGGAAGACCTGGCGCGCATGTTTGGCATCGACGTCGATTTGCGCGAGCGCGAGGCGCAGGCCTGGGCGCGGCTGGCGACGCACACCGATCTGCTGCGTGGCAAGCGCGTCTTCTTCACCGCCGACACGCTGATGGAGCTGCCGCTGGCGCGCTTTCTCCGCGCCGCCGGCTGCGAGATTGTCGAGTGCAGCTCGCCCTACATCAACAAGAAATTCCACGCGCGCGAGCTGGCCGCGCTGGAAGGCGTGCCGGTGTTCGAGCAGCCCAACTTCGACCGGCAGCTGCGCACGATTGCCGAAACGCAGCCCGACCTGGTGATCAGCACCATGGGCACGACCAACCCGCTGATTGGGCAGGGCGTGGTGGCGAAGTGGAGCACCGAGTTCGCATTCATGCCCATTCACGGCTGGGCGGGCGCGGGCACGCTGGCTGGCATGTTCACCAAATCGCTGCGCCGCCACGCGCGGCTCGACCCGCTGGACGACCCGGTGTGGAGCGCGGGGCTGATGCCCGGGGTAATCCCGCTGCAGGTGCAATAGGGGCGAAGTATCGGCCTGCTATGAGAAGAAACTCAGTAGGCAGTAAGCAGTTGGCAGTATGCCTCACTGCAACCTGCAAACTGCCAGCTGGAGGTACATGTGCGACTAGCGCTCTGGATGTATGAAGGCACGGCGCACCACGGCGTCGGGCGGATCGCCAATAGCATGCAGAAAGTGCATGCGGTGTTTCACGCGCCGCAGGGCGATGATTATGTAAACCCGATCTTCACCATGCTGGAGCGCACGCCGGCCTTCCCGCAGATGACGACCAGCGTGGTCAGCGGGCGCGACCTGGCGCAGGGCACCATCCGCCTGCCCGAGACGCTGCGGCAGGTCGAGGCCAAGCTGCACCCCGAGCTGATCATCGTCTGCGCGAGCTGCAGCACCATTCTGCTGCAGGAAGACCTGGAGTCGGTGGCGGCGAGCGCGCGCACGCAGGCCGAGGTGCTGGTGTACGACGCCAACCCCTACCGCATGGCCGAGGTGCTTTCCGCCGATGGGCTGTTTACCCTGCTGGCCAAGCGCTACGCCCGCCCGCAGCCGCTGACGCCCCGCCCAAGCGTGAACATCATCGGGCCGGCGTCGCTGGGCTTCCACGTGCGCACCGACCTGATC
>LJCR01000939.1 GCA_001399705.1 Kouleothrix aurantiaca | reverse complement strand
GCATGACGATATCCTGCTCGGGGCGGCCGCTGCGGCCAACCGCCTGCGCAACGGCGCGCAGGCCGCGCTCGCGGAGGATGAGCGTGCTTCCGTCGCGCCGGTTGTCGAGCAGGCAGCGCAGCGCAAACGTCAATTGGCGATGCGGCCGCGCCAGCATCGCCTCGTTATACAGCCAGACCTGGCTGCGCGGTTTACGCCGTAATGTCCACAAGTCACCGGGGGTGACGGATCGGATCATAGAGCCCAGTTTTGCGTGTTGAGCGCTGAGTTTTGAGCTGCGCGAACCCAAACTCAAACCCCAGCATTCAAAACTTATAATTCGAGAAAATAACGGTGAAAGCGCTCGTCGCCAGTCAGCTCGGGGTGGAAGCACGTGGCGAGCAGGTGGCTCTGCTGTGCCGCGACGATCCGCCCGTCGTTGAGTGTTGCCAGCGTTGTGACGCCCGCGCCCGGGTTCTCCAGGATGGGTGCGCGAATGAACACCGTGTTGATCGGCTCGTCGCCCAGCAGGTCGATCGCCATGTTGACCTCGAAGCTGTCGAGCTGGCGACCAAATGCGTTGCGCCGCGCCGTAATATCCATCAGCGCCAGCGCGGGCTGCCCCTCGGGCCGGCCTTCGGCGATGTGCCGCGCCAGCAGAATGGCCCCTGCGCAGGTTCCCCAGATTGGCATGCCGGCCTTTCCGCGCTCGCGGATTGGCTCGAGCAGCCCGTACAGCACCAGCAATTTGCCGATGGTGGTACTTTCCCCACCTGGAATAATCAGACGATCAATCTGTTCCAATTGTTTCGGCAGACGAACCTGGAGCGTTGGCGCGCCGATGCGCTGGAGCATTTCCTCGTGTTCGCGAAAATCGCCCTGCAGAGCGAGAATACCTATTGTCATAATTCAGTAGTCTGTGGTCAGGAGACAGTATTCAGTAGCCGGTACTGATCGCATGGCATTGATCAATTCTGACTCCTGACTCCTGGCTTCTGGCTCCTTTGTTACCAGCCCCGCCCGGCCATGAGCTTGTCCTGCGGCAAGGAGCTGACGTTGATGCCAACCATCGGTTCGCCCAGGCCCTTGCTGACTTCGGCGATGATCTCGGGCTCGTTGTAGTGCGTGGTGGCCTCGACAATTGCGCGCGCGCGCTTGGCCGGGTCGCCCGATTTGAAGATGCCCGGGCCGACGAACACGCCATCGACGCCAAGCTGCATCATCAGCGCCGCGTCGGCCGGGGTGGCAATGCCGCCAGCCGCGAAGTTGACGACTGGCATGCGGCCGGTTTCAGCCACGCTGCGCACCAGATCGTAGGGTGCCTGGATGTTCTTGGCGTAGGTAAACAGCTCGTCTTCGTCCATGCTCTTCAGGCGGCGGATCTCGGTGTAGACGGTGCGCGCGTGGCGCACGGCCTCGACCACGTCGCCGGTGCCGGCCTCGCCCTTGGTGCGCAGCATTGCAGCGCCCTCGGCCACGCGGCGCAGCGCCTCGCCCAGGTTGCGGCAGCCGCACACAAACGGCACTTTGAACTTGTGCTTGTTGATATGGTGCTCTTCGTCGGCGGGCGTCAGCACTTCGCTTTCGTCGATGTAGTCGATGCCGAGTGCTTCGAGGATTTGCGCCTCGACGAAGTGGCCGATTCGTGCCTTCGCCATCACGGGGATGGTCACGGCCTCCATGATCCCGAGGATCATCTCGGGGTCGCTCATGCGGGCCACGCCGCCCTGCGCGCGAATGTCGGCCGGCACGCGCTCAAGCGCCATCACGGCGACCGCGCCCGCTTCTTCAGCGATGCGCGCCTGCTCGGGCGTTACCACGTCCATGATGACGCCGCCTTTGAGCATCTGAGCCAGGCCGGTTTTTGTCGTCCACGTTGATTTATCCATCGCAACACGCTCCTTATGTTGTGTCGTTGCAGGTTATGGCCGCCCGCATATTGTACCATACCCCCGGGGGCAGGGGCAACGGACAAAGCCGGCAGCGAGGGCATGACAAAGGCGGAAAAGCCACCGACCGCCGGATCGGTCGTGCGATGGATGCGCGGATCAGCCGAGCCGCCGATGCAGCGTGGCACGGAATCTGCTTTACTATGAACAGATAAATTTGAGCGACCGAGAGGTCGCCGACGCGCCCAGACAGCGCTTAACATATATTCTTTCTTTCACTTCCACGGCTACCTGAAAAGGTAGCCGTTTTTGCGTCTGTATGCGGAATGACGATGTACCAGCGCATTTCGTAAAAGCCCGCCTGGTGAACGGATCGTCATCGATGGCGGGCGGCGGGGCGGCGAAAAAGTGTAGAGCGCTGCGTTCTGTTTACATGACACTCCGAATTACTGGCGAGCCGAACCGTGCCGCGCTCGGCACTCATTCTGCCCCGCCCAAGGAGGCGCCATGACCCTACGCATTGAGCTTACCCGCACCGGCGACCTGCTGGCCCCCCGCATC
>LJCR01000938.1 GCA_001399705.1 Kouleothrix aurantiaca | reverse complement strand
GCTCATCGTCCTGCAGCGACCCGCGAATGTGCCCGCCGGCCGGCGTGAACTTCACCGCATTTTCGATCAGGTTGCGGAAGGCCTGTTCCAGTGCAATCATGTCGCCGATGTAGGGCTGGGCCGGCAGGAGCGCGCTTTCGAGCATCACGCCCTGTTCGCCGGCCTGCGCGTGGTGCCCCACCGTTAGCCGGAGCAGGATGTCGTAGATCGAAACGGGCGTGGGCTTGAGCTGCGCCGAGCGCACTTCCTGCAGGTAGAGCAGGTTGTTGAGCTGGCGCGTGAGCGTGTGGGCGTTGCGCGTGATCACGTCGAGCGCCTGGCTCTGCGTGTCGCTCAGCGCGCCTAGCGTGCCGCGCTCGAACAGTTCGAGGTAGCCCAGGATCGACGTAAGCGGCGTGCGCAGCTCGTGCGAGAGCGTGGCAAGAAACTGGCTCTTGAGCTGGTCGAGTTCGTGCAGCTCGGCGTTGGCCGCGCTCAGCTCGCGCACTTGCTGCTCCAGCCGTTCAACCAGCTTCTGGTTGTATTCGCGCAGCAGCGGCGCTTCGGCGGCCTGGGGCAGCGCTTCGCGCTTGCCGCCAATAAACTCGCCCAGCTGCTCGATCAGGCGGCGCGGCTCGATCGGCTTGGTGATGTAGCCATCGCAGCCGGCCACCAGCGCCCGCGCCCGCGCGCCAGCCCGGCCATCGGCCGTGACGGCGATGATTGGCACGCCATGCAGGTGGCTCATGCCGCGCAGGCGCGTGGTGGTTTCGTAGCCGTCGAGGCCGGGGATGTTGATGTCGACCAAGATCAGGGTGGGCTGCGAGGCGCGCGCCTGCGCAATGCCATCCGGCCCGTCGTCGGCGAGCTGCACGTCGTAGCCGCGCGATTCGAGAATGCGGCGCACCAGGCGCTGGTTGTCGGCATTATCTTCGATGTAGAGGATTGATGGCTGTGATGGCATGGCTTTGACCTGTTCTATAACGCTTCGCCGACGGCGATGGCGCGTGGCTCGGGTTCGATCTCGGTTTCCGTGATGGCGCACGGCACGGTGAAGGTAAACACGCTGCCCTGGCCGGGTCTGCTTTCAACCCAGATATTCCCGCCCTGCGCTTCGACCAGCTTGCGCGCGATCGAGAGGCCCAGGCCGCTGCCCATTTTCTCGCCGCGGCGCGTGTTCACCTGGCGGAATTCCTCGAAAATAAGCGGCAGGTGCTCGGCAGAAATGCCAATGCCGGTGTCGCGCACGCTGATCGCGATAAATGGCTTGACCCAGCGGCCGTCGCGCGTGCGCACCACCGTTTCCTGCGCCTCGGCGGGCGAGTCGTGCGCCGCAATCACGCAGCGCGCCGACAGCGTGATCGCGCCGCGGTCGGTAAACTTGACGGCGTTCGACAGCAGGTTGAGCACGATCTGGCGCACTTTGGCCGCGTCGGCGCGCGCCAGCGGCAGGCCCGGCGCGATCTGTGCGTGCAGCGTGACCGGTTTGCTGCGCAGCAAACCACCAACTGTGTCGAGCACTTCGCCCAGCAGCTTTGGCAGTTCGATATTTTCCAGATCGAGTTCGAGCTTGCCGGCGTCGATGCGCGCCAGGTCGAGCAGCTCGTTGATCAGGTGCAGCAGAAAGCGCCCGTTCTGATTGATGGTGCGCAGGTCTTCGCGCTGCATGGCCGAAATCGGGCCGTCCAGCTCGTCGAGCATGACTGTTGAGAAACCGATGATCGCGTTCAAAGGGGTGCGCAGCTCGTGCGAGATCGCCGCGAGAAACTGGCCCTTGAGCTGGTCGGCCTCCTGGGCGCGCGCGAGTGCGTTGCGCAGCTCGACGGTGCGCTGCGCCACCTGGCGCTCAAGCTCGGTGTACAGGCGCACGTTCTCAATCGTGAGGCCGGCCATGCTGGCGTAGGCCAGCAGCTGCGCGGCGTCGCGCGGGCTGACGGCGCGCCCGCTGTAGTAGTAGTCGGCCGAAAGAAGGCCGATCACCTGCTTTTCGTGGCCGAAAATTGGCACCTGAACATACGACTCGCTGCGCGAAAGCTGCTGCTTGCTCTGGAGCACGCGCGGGTGCTGCCAGGGGTTATTCACAATCACGGCCTGCCCGCTGCGAACGATGTCGGCTTCCAGCGTCGGGCTGTCGAGCGTGATTGGCTGGGCGTTGACTTCGTTCATAAAGGTAGCCGCGTCGCTGATGTGCTCGGCGCCAAAGGCGGTGCCAGCGACATTGAGATGCGAGCCTTCGCGCAAATACAGCACAGCGCGCTCAAAACCAAACTCGCCGCACAGCGCCTGCGGAATGGCCTGAAACAGCTGCGGCAGCGACAGGATCGTTTTGAAGCGATTCGAGACGGTGTTCAGCGTGGCAAGCTGGCTCAGGTTTTCTTCCAGCTCGGCAACTTTCTGGTTCAGCGCGTTCGCCATCACATTGAACGACAGCACCAGGTCGCCAATTTCGTCGTTGCTGG
>LJCR01000937.1 GCA_001399705.1 Kouleothrix aurantiaca | reverse complement strand
GCTGGTGGGTGTAGCGTGTCACCAGTGGCGTTTCGTCGCTGGCGGGCTGATGCGCCAGGTTGATCAGCACGGTCGCTAGGCGCTGCGGCACGCTTTTGAAGGCAATGTCGGCCAGGCGCTGCTCCAGCGCGCGCAGCCGCTGGCTGATGATCGTCATGAAGCGCAGCGCCAAGGGCGGGTTGCTGTTCAGAATGCGCCGCATCTCGTCGCGCGGGATGGCGCCAACTGTGCACTCGCTCATCGATTCGGCAAAGCTATCGTGCACCCAGTCGGCGTTCAGCGCCATTTCGCCAAAGATCGCGTGCGGCTCAAGAATCAGCAGCGTCAGCGCGCGGCCTTCGGGCGAGAGCTTGTAGATGCGCACCCGCCCGCTGCGCAGAATAAATAGCCGGTCGCCGCCTTCTTCGGGAGCGTAGAAAATATGGCCCGACGGAAAGGTTTCGTTGGCAATGCGCGTTTCAAACCGGGCACGATCGGCGGCAGGCAGCTCGCTCCACAGCGGTTCGTCGGCGAAGGTATAGGCGGCAAGTGGCGATAGCGGGGTGGACGGCTCGCTCACGCGGGTGCTCCGACATTACTGGGTGGAATCAAGATCATCGCTATTTCTTTCCGTGTCCGGTCCCAGCAGCGCGGCCAGCGCATCCGCCAGGCCCGCGCGCCAGGCGGCATGGTCGTGCTTGCCGTCGGTTTCGGCGTAGCGCACCGGGTAGCCCTTGGCAAGCAGTACGTCGCGCATGTGCCGGCTGGCGATCAGCTGGTTGGGCCGGATGCGCGCGCGGGCCTCGCCGCGGCCAACGCTCAGGTAAAAGCGCAGCGGCAGGCGCGGGCTGGCTACAAACTGGCGGGTCAGCCATTCGTGCTCAGCTTCGCCGGGTGGCCGCCACCAGAACGAGCCCGACTGCGCGAGCACCTGGCCGAACAGCTCGGGCGCGCGAAACGCGGCAAAGGCCGCCGCCAGCCCGCCATAGCTCGAACCGCCAATCGTGGCGGGCGCGGCGCGCACGTTCCAGCGCGCGTGCACCCACGGCAGCAGCTCGCCAGCCAGAAACTCGACCGTGGGCGCGTGGCAGGGCAGCTCGCGGTCGCGCGTGTCTTCATCCATGCTATCGATCAGCACGGCGACGGTCGGCGCGACGCGCCCGTTCGCCAGCAGGGCGTCGAGTGTGGCCGGCGCCGGGATTGATTGCAGGTAGGCAGCGCCATCGAACAGGAGCAGCAGCTGCGCTGGCGGGCCGGCTTCGCTATAGCCCGGCGGCGCATACCCCCAGGGCGCCCGCTCATTGCCCAGCGCACCGCTCCGGATGCGCGCCGGCACGACCTGGCCGGCTGGCACCTGAAGCTCGGGCGCAGTGGTACGCCTGCGCTTGCCGGCTGCTGCCCGCGCCATCGCTGGCCCTAGCGGCTGCGCGCGCGGCCGGCCAGCCACGCGAAGGTTCCGCGCCAGCCGAGCAGCACAATCAAATTCGTAATAAATGTAACAATCGCAAAGGCCGGCTGGACGCTCTTCTGGCGCACCAGCGACCACAGCAACAGCCCGATTGGCAGGGCGATCAGCCAGGCCAGCGCCGAGCGCGCCAGTGTGCGTTTCGGCTGTGTCGCCACGTCGGCGCGAAACGCGCCCAGCCACGGCGCAACCGCAAACCAGCCGGCCGCAAAGGGCGTGGCGATCGTCAGAATTTCGCCAATGCGCCCGAGCCCGGTCAGCTCGCCGTGGCTCAGCAGCCCAATTGCCGTAACAACATTAAACGCAATGTAATCGCCGGCCACCAGCGTGCCGATCTGGCGAAGATCGGGTGTGGCCTGCGCGCGGTCAGTCAGCGCCATGGCGCGCCTCCTTGTGATGTGCGTGTATGGCGTGCAGTATACCATACGCGCGGTTGGCAGGCGGCGCGCAAAAGAAACAGCGCCAGCCGAGGCCAGCGCCGTTCTTGGAGATCTATTGGTGGGGTCATCTAGCCGCCGCGCCGCAGGGTGAAAATCGTCGCTTCGGGCCGGCACAGCCAGCGCAGCGGCGTGCCGCCCAGCCCGCGCGAGACATAGATCTGCATGTCGCCAGCGCGGTAGTGGCCCATCACATAGCGCGCGCCATAGCGCGGGTGCGTGTATGCGCCAAGCTGCGGCAGGCGCAGGTGCCCGCCGTGCGAGTGGCCCGAAAGCTGCAGCGCAAATCCATAGCCGAGCGCATTGTCGGCCAGGTCGGGCGCGTGCGCGAGCAGGATGCTGAACGCACCGGCCGGAATGCCGGCGCTGGCGGCCACAAAATCGGGCCGGCCGTCGAACACGTCGTCAACGCCAGCCAGCCAGAAGTCGGCGCCGCGCCACGACATGCGCAGGTTTTGGTTCATCAGCAGTGGAATGCCCGCCAGCGCTAGCGCGCCCTGGACATCGCCAAGCCCTTCCCAGTAGTCGTGGTTGCCCGGCACGGCATACACGCCCAGCGGGG
>LJCR01000936.1 GCA_001399705.1 Kouleothrix aurantiaca | reverse complement strand
GTGTGGTTGAAATCGCGGGCGGGCTTGGCGCGGCCGTGCTGCTGCGCGAGGCCGACAGCGCCGATGGCGTGCTGGCCATGCTGTCGGACAGGATCGACGGCGAGTTTGTGGCCGCCGCGCCGCGCTGCCGCGCCGTGGCGAATATGGCGGTGGGCTACGATAATGTGGACGTGCCGGCGCTCACGGCGGGCGGCGTGCTGCTGACCAACACGCCCGGCGTGCTGACCGACACCACCGCTGATCTGGCGTGGGCGCTACTGATGGCCGCCGCGCGCCGCATTGTCGAGGGCCACAAGCTGATCGAGGCCGGCGAGTGGAAAAGCTGGTCGCCGATGTTTATGGTTGGGCAGGATATCAGCGGCGCGACGCTGGGCATTGTGGGTGCGGGCCGAATTGGCTCGGCGGTGGCGCGGCGCGCGCGGCATGGTGCGCTGGCCTGGCCCTTCGCCGGCATAGGCACGCCGCCAGAAGCGGCTAAAGATCGCGTCGAACAGGCGCAGGTGCTCGTGCCGGCGGATGAGCAGGCTGCGCGCGGTGTGGTACACCTGCTCGCGCTCGCGCAGATCGATCCACTCCAGCGCGCGCACAAATTCCAGCACCTGGTCGAAGCCGACCGGGATGCCGGCCCGGCGCAGCATGCGCGTGAACAGCACGCAGTTATGCAGAAATGCGCGGTCGCGTGTGGTCATATATTCACTGCACCCGCGCCAGCAGCTCATCGGCCAGCCCGCCGCGCAGCTTATCCACATCGTCCTGGTATTTCAGAATCACGCCCAGCGTTGCCTGCACCGCCTCGCGGCTGAGCTCTTCGGCATTCAGGTGCTGCAGCGCCTCTGCCCAGTCCAGCGTCTCAGCCACCCCCGGGTTTTTGCTCAGCTCCTGCCTGCGGGCGGCCTGCACGAAATCGACAATCTGCGCCGAAAGGCGCTCGCCCACGCCGGGCATTTTGCGCCGCACGATCTCCAGCTCTTTCTCGCGCGACGGGTAGTCGATCCAGTGGTAGACGCAGCGGCGCTTCAGGGCATCGTGCAGCTCGCGCGTGCGGTTGGACGTGATGATGACAATTGGCCGGTGGCGGGCGGCAAGCGTGCCGAGCACGGGGATGGTGATCTGAAAGTCGGACAGGAGTTCAAGCAGAAAGCTCTCGAATTCCTCGTCGGCGCGGTCGAGCTCATCGATCAGCAGCACCGGCGCGCGCTCGTTGCTCTGGTCGATCGCCTGGAGCAGCGGGCGGCGCAGCAGAAATTCTTCCGAGTACACCGTGGCGGCGCTGCTGCCCTGGCGCGATTGCAGCTCAAGCAGCTGGCGCGGGTAGTTCCACTCGTACACGGCCTGCCCGATGTCGATGCCTTCGTAGCACTGCAGGCGAATGAGCGGCGCCGCGAACACGGCGCTCAGCACCTTGGCCACCTCGGTCTTGCCCACGCCGGGCTCGCCTTCCAGCAGCAAGGCCTTGCCCATCTTCAGCGCCAGAAACAGGCTTGTGCTCAGGCCAGCGTCCGCGACATAGCGATGCTGCGCCAACGCGCCAGCAACATCTGCAATGCTGTGCAGTTCCAATGGCATCATTACCTGCATGTATTTGAAACGTGAAACGGGGTTCGCGCAGTATAATACGCTGCCAGATACCCCGCAACATCTTGCGCTTTTTCACAAGCAGTCGCTGTAAACAGAAGGCAATTCAATGGCAAGGAAAGTAGGAAACAATCGTGGCGAGCTATGGGTAGCAGGCCAGTTTGCGCTGCTGGCCGCAATTCTGCTTGCGCCGCGCCGGCTGGCTGGCCTGCCCGAGTGGCCCGAGCCGCTGCGCTCGCCCCTCGGCATCGCGGGCGTGCTGCTGGGCCTCGCAGGCGGCGGTGTAGCAGTGGCCGGCGCGCGGGCGCTGGGCCGCAACCTCACGCCCTTCCCGCGGCCAATCGCGGATGGCGAGCTAGTCGAAACCGGCATCTACGGCGTTGTGCGCCACCCGATCTACACTGGCATTCTGCTGGGCGCGCTTGGCTGGTCGCTGCTGCGCGCAAGCACGCCTTCGCTGCTGCTGAGCGTGCTGCTGGGGCTGTTTTTCGACCAGAAGGCGCGGCGCGAGGAAGAATGGCTGCGCGCGCAGTACCCGGGCTATGAGGCATACGCCGAGCGTGTGCGGCGGCGGGTGTGGTAGGCGAGAACCGCAGCACCGAAACAACGGACAAACAGCCAGTCACGCAGCAGGCTTCGCCGTTTATCCTTCGTCGTTTGTCTGCGGTTTACTTCCGCTCAGCAAGGCGGCGCGCCAGGGCCAGCGCTTCGTCGCGGGTGGTGATCGTGCCGTCGGCCTGGGCCTCGCCAATCGCCGCCAGCAGCCGGCCAAGCTCTGGGCCGGGCGGCAAACCCAGCTCGCGCATCAGGTCGTCGCCGTTGGCGAGCGGCGGGGTGATCT
This sequence comes from Kouleothrix aurantiaca, assembly GCA_001399705.1. GTDB lineage: Bacteria > Chloroflexota > Chloroflexia > Chloroflexales > Roseiflexaceae > Kouleothrix > Kouleothrix aurantiaca. The sequence goes on along the minus strand of LJCR01000936.1, from coordinate 29 downwards.
CGGCCGGCTCGCCCCAGATCACGTCGAGC
>LJCR01000935.1 GCA_001399705.1 Kouleothrix aurantiaca | reverse complement strand
ACCAGAATGCTGGCGTGCGCGTCGGCGCCAAGCGCGTCGATCACACGCTGGTAGACCAGCGGGTCGGGCTTGGGCTTGAATTCCGCAAAGCGCACGTCGAAAATATGCGTAAAGTGCTGCTCGATGCCGAGCGCGGCCAGCACGCGCTGCGCGTATTCCGTGGGCGAGTTGGTGAACACTGCCTTGGTGGCGGGCAGCTCGCCCAGCAGCCGGTCGAGCTCGGCGTCGGCGGCCAGCAATGTTTCCAGCGCAAAATCGTGCACATAGTGCAGGTAGTCTTCGGCGTCAACCTGATGGTGCTGGAGCAAGCCGCCCAGTGTTGTGCCATACTCGCCATAGTAGCGCTTCTGAATCACGCGCGCCTCGGCCTCGTTCAAACCCAGCAGCTTCTGCACATATGCGCTGATGCGCCCGTCCACGCCGGTCATGACGCCCGATGTGGCCGGGTAGAGCGTGTTATCAAGATCGAACAGAACGGTTGAAATGGCCATTTCCTCGCCTCACACCGCGCCATTCCAGGCGCGCTCGCCACGAATGCTGCGGAGTATTGTAGCACGCGCGCCACAAAAAACGGGGCAGGCGTGGCCGCGCCACGCCTGCCCCGTCGCCGTGCGCCAAGCGGCTATTTCAGGAAGTCGTTGGTAAAGGCTTTGCTCACGTCAACGTCGCTCTTCAGCAGGTTGCTGTCGCGCAGAAACGTGTGCGTCGCCTCCCAGCTCTTCATGTCGGTAAAGCCCAACCCCGAGGTGGTGGTCGCGTCGCTCTGCCAATAGGGCAGCGTTGCGGCCACACAGGCCGTGCCGGTGGTGGCAATCGCTCCCCTGATCATCCTGTGGGTCGGCTCCGACATTCGCTCGAAAATCCTGGTTGCCGCGCTGGTCACCTTTTTCCCGCTCCTGAGCAGCACGATTGTAGCGCTGCGCAACGTACCGCGCGAGCTGCTGGAAATGGCGAAGATCAGCGGCGCGAACGCCTGGCAGACGCTCTGGCATGTCGAGCTGCCGCTGGCGCTGCCGGGCATTTTTGGCGGCGTGAAATCGGGCCTGGCGCTGGCGACCACCGGCGCGGTGGTGGGCGAGTTCGTGGGCGCGCGCGATGGCCTGGGCGCGCTGATCAACATCTCGCGCGGCTTGTTCGACACGCCGCTGATGTTTGTGGCGCTAATCACCTTGGCCGCGCTGACGCTCTCGTTCTACCTGGCGGCCGTGCTGCTCGAGCGCGTGCTGGTGCGCTGGGAGCCGTAAGCGCCGAACAAACGCGTTTCCCCAAGCAGATTGCCGATGCGCTGACGCACTCGTGCGCGCCGTGCAATCTGCTTTTTGTTAACTTTCGATTGTGGATTGTGTTGAGGAGGATTCATGTTCCGCCGATTGATGCTTGCTGTGCTGCTGGCTGGCTTGCTGGCCGCATGTGGCAGCGCCACGCCCGCAGCGCAGCCAACTGCCGCGCCTGATCTTGCGCCGACAGCCGGACCCGCTGCTGCCGCGCCAACCGCAGCCGCGCCGGCTGCTGAACCAACCGCTGCCGCCGCCCCGACCGCAGATGCCCAAGCGACCGATGCCCCTGCCGGGCGCGCAACCGCCGCGCCGGCCGAAGCGCCCACCGCTGCCAGCGGCCAGCCCCTGCGCGAGATTGTGCTGGCGATGCCGTACATTCCCAATGTGCAGTTCGCGCAGTACTACCTGGCCGACCAGAAGGGCTACTACGCCGCCGAAGGCTTGAAGATCACGTTTGACTACAACTTCGAGACGGACGTGGTGCAGCGCATTGCGCAGGGCACCGTGCAGTTCGGCATGGCCAGCGGCGACTCGGTGCTGCTGGCGCGCGCGAATGGACTGCCGGTGCAAACCGTCGCCACGATCAACCAGAAATTTCCGACGGTGTTCTACAGCAAGGCCGACGCAAACATCAAAACCGCCGCCGACCTGAAGGGCAAGAGCGTTGGCATTCCCGGCCACTTTGGCGCGAGCTACATTGGCCTGCTGGCGCTGCTGTACGCCAACAAGATGCAGGAAAGCGACCTGAATGTGCAGGATATTGGCTTTGCGCAGGTGCCTGCGCTGACCGAGGGCAAGGTGCAGGTGGCCAGCGGCTACGGCAACAACGAGCCAATCCAGCTCGAGCAGCAGGGCGTGAAGCTGAATGTCATCAGCGTTGCCGACGCCTTCCCACTGGCCTCGGACGGCATTCTGACGTCGGAAAAGATGATCGCCGAGCAGCCCGAGGTGGTGCGCGGCTTTGTGCGTGCCACGCTCAAGGGCATGCAAGACGTGATTGCCGACCCGCAGGCGGCCTTCGACACGGCGCTGGCCTACATTCCCGAGCTGAAAACCGCCGACCAGGCGACCCAGGATCTGCAGCGCAAGGTGCTGGCCGCAACGCTGCCCTATTGGCAGAGCGACGCGACCACCACCTCGGGGTTGGGCTTTACCGACATGAAGAGCTGG
>LJCR01000934.1 GCA_001399705.1 Kouleothrix aurantiaca | reverse complement strand
TGCGCGGTCATGCCTCCGTAGTGCCTGCCGCTGGCATCGGACAATCAAAGTACGGCTATTTCAGCACGTGATAGCGCGTTCTTGATGCTCGGTACGGGCGAACCTTGTGTTCGCCCTGATTGCCAAGCAGGATGGTACTGGCTTCCAGTTCTGCCGCGAGGCATGGCAACGAGCAATTCATTCGATACAGGCGCTCTTTGCCGGAAGGGTTTTAGGGAAACCGGCAAGGGTTTCCCTAATCGGGGCACGGGGGTGAAGCGCCCCGACAAAAAGCCAAACAAGCCTCCGTCGAGGCAATAGAGCAGGCAGGGGAGAAGCACCCAGTAAAAGGTGAAATCATACAACACCTCTGAACACCATCCAAGTTTGGCACCTATTCTGCAATCGAATTGCATACGATCAACGCTAGTATTTGCGCTCGGCTCTTGCTATCCTGTGCGGCAAGACAAAGCGTTGGGCTAAATGCACACGAATGATGTATTGCACTCCTGCGCTGTCGCGTATCGTCACACTACTACATTTGGAGGACGGAATGCCCGTAAACGAGAATCGTCGCCTGTCGCCGAGCGAAATCACCAGTGATCGCAATGCTGTTTCGGCATTGAACGACCTGGCAGATTACACTTCGGTCAATCCAAACTACAGCGCCGAGGCGCTCGCGACCATGGAAGAAGAGCTGGTGGCTTCGCAGCAAAAAGAGCGCCGCGCACAGACGGCGCTTGATGCTGCCCGCGACGAAGTGACGGCCAAGGCGTGGGCACTGCGTAAGGCGGTGCAGGGCGCCAAGGCACAGGTGATCGCACAGTATGGCCCCGATTCGAACGCGGTTGCGGCGCTGGGCTTGAAGAAAAAATCGGAGTATCGCCGGCCCGCCCGCCGCACCGACGCATAGCCGCACGCCTCTGCGCAATACCCCACACGCGCCCCTGCTCCTTGATTGGGGCAGGGGCTTTTTGATTCGCGCTGCTGCGTAACCCTGGCATCGCCTAACGCGTTTACCTTACTATATGCATCGCACCCTATCGAAGCCGTGGTATACTCTCACCATTCTTCAGATTGGTGGTCAGTAAGCCGCTTCCATCAGCACAATCTGCTGGTGCATTAATACGTTTGCCAGCTTATGACGAGTAGCTCAAGCGCCCAACTCACTGCCTACCACGCGAAGTATTTCGCCTACGATCTCACTCGCCGCTTTCCACCCGACAGCAGTGAAAAGCTTACTGGCGTTGTTGCCGGCGCGCAGGTTGACCTGAACCCGCACCAGGTCGATGCGGCGCTGTTTGCGTTTCGTTCGCCGCTTTCCAAAGGCGTGCTACTGGCCGACGAGGTTGGCCTGGGGAAGACGATTGAGGCCGGGCTGGTGCTTTCGCAAAAGTGGGCCGAGAGCAAACGGCGCATGCTGGTGATTACGCCCTCAAATCTGCGTAAGCAGTGGTTCCAGGAGCTGACCGAGAAGTTCTTTCTGCCGTGCCGCATCCTTGAATCACGCTCGTACACCGCCCAGGCCCGCAGCAAGCCCGGCAACCCATTCCTCGGCCCCGAGGTTGTTATTTGTTCGTACCAGTTTGCGCGCAGCAAAGCGAACGACATTCGCGCCATTCCCTGGGATCTGGTGGTGATCGACGAGGCGCACCGCTTACGCAATGTGTATAAGCCCAGCAATATCATTGCGAACACCCTGAAGCAGTCGCTGGCGGGCCGCTCGAAGCTCCTGCTCACCGCCACGCCATTGCAGAATTCACTGCTTGAGCTGTTTGGCCTGGTGAGTTTTATCGACGAGCATACCTTTGGCGATATCAAGAGCTTTCGCGAGCAGTTTACCAACCTCAACCAGGCGCAGATCTTTCAAACGCTGAAGGCGCGTATTGCACCAATCTGCCACCGCACATTGCGCCGGCAGGTGACAGCGTATGTGCCGTACACCAAGCGCCTGCCGATTGTCGAGGAGTTTACACCCGAGGCCAGTGAAGAACGCCTGTATGAGCTGGTGTCGGAGTATTTGCGCCGCGAAGATTTGCACGCTCTGCCGGCCAGCCAGCGCACGCTGATTACCCTGGTGCTGCGCAAGCTGCTGGCGTCTTCGACCTTTGCGATTGCGGGCGCACTGGTGTCGATTGCGAGCCGACTACGCGAAAAACTTGAGCAGCACGCGCTGGCATCCACGCTGGAAGATGCGCTTGACGCCGATTACGAGGCGCTGGACGAAACTGCCGAAGAGTGGCCCGACGATGCCGACGCCCCAGAGCTGAGCGACGACGATCAGGTGGCGATTCGGCGCGAAATCGCCGAGCTTGATTCCTTCGCGGAGCTGGCGCGCTCGATTCAGCAGAATTCCAAGGGTGTGGCGCTGCTTAAGGCGCTGGGCGTGGCTTTCGCCAAGGCGCGCGCAATTGGCGCGGCTGAAAAGGCGATCATCTTCACCGAGTCGCGCCGCACGCAGGATTACC
>LJCR01000933.1 GCA_001399705.1 Kouleothrix aurantiaca | reverse complement strand
CTGTTTGCGTTCAGCCCGATCGTCGCGCTGCTGCTGTTCGGCGCGACCATTCCGTCGTTCATCGCGCAGAACAAATACAGCAAAATACAGTTTCGCCTGCTCACCTGGCGCGCGCCCGAGTCGCGCCGCATGAACTACCTTGAGCACGTCCTGACGGTCGACAACACGGTGAAGGAGATCAAGCTGTTTGGGCTGGGCGAGCCGCTGCTGCAGCGCTACACCGACATGTTCTGGAAGATTTTCGAGGAAGACGAGCACCTCGCGCGCCGCCGCTCGCTGATCAGCCTGCTGTGGGGCATGCTTGCCTCGGCCAGCTACTACGGCGCCTACGCCTGGATCATTTTTCTGGCGGCGGGCGGCCAGATCACGCTGGGCCTGATGACCTTCTACCTGGCGCTGTTCCGCAACAGCCAGGGCACCTTCCAGGGACTGTTCGACAATGTGAACCGCCTGTTTGAAAACGGGCTGTTTATGGACAACCTGTTCGCCTTCTTGCGCCTGACGCCGCAGATGGCGGTGAACGCCACGCCGGTGCCGATGCCGCGCGAGCTGAAGCGCGGGCTGGAGTTTCGGCACGTCTGGTTCCGCTACCCAGGCCGCGACGACTGGGCGCTGCGCGATATGAGCCTGGAGATCGCGCCGGGCGAGAAGCTGGCGCTGGTGGGCCAGAACGGCGCGGGCAAGACCACGCTGATCAAGCTGCTCACGCGCTTGTACGACCCGACCGAGGGCCAGATCCTGCTCGATGGCGTCGACCTGCGCGAGTACGACCCCGACGAGCTGCGCAAGCGCATTGGCGTGATCTTTCAGGATTTTGTGCGCTACCAGCTCAGCGCCAAGGAAAACATTGGCTTTGGGCAGATCGACCGGCTGGACGACGCCGAGCGCCTGAACAGCTCGGCCGAGCGTGGCGGTGCGGACGAGGTGCTGGCCGAATTGCCCGAGGGCATGGACACCATGCTCGGGCGCTGGTTCGACAAGGGGCACGAGCTTTCGGGCGGGCAGTGGCAGAAGATCGCGCTCAGCCGCGCGTTTATGCGCGACGGCGAGGTGCTGGTGCTCGACGAGCCAACCGCCGCCCTCGACGCCGAGCGCGAGTACGAGATCTTCCAGCGCTTCCGCGACCTGACCGCCGGCAAGATCGCCGTGCTGATCTCGCACCGCTTCAGCACCGTGCGCATGGCCGACCGGATTGCGGTAGTGGAGAACGGGCAGATCAGCGAGCTTGGCTCGCACGCCGAGCTGCTGGCGCTGGGCGGCACCTATGCGCGCCTGTTCGAGATGCAGGCGGCGGGGTATCGGTAATCATATGCAGGGGCGCGGCTTGCCGCGCCCCTGCATATGATTACCGTACTTTGTAGACGATCACATCGCCCTGCTGAAAGGCGATATCGGCAAGCTGAGCGAGCTTGGCTAACCCCTCGGCCGGGTAGGTTGCGCGCTCGGCCTCGCCAACGTAGATGTAATCCACGCTGTACTTTTGCAGCAGATCAGTCGCCTGCACCGTGTCGGTGGTACTGTAGATCGTTGTCACGTCGGCCTTGCGCGGCTCGATTTGCGCGCGCGCGCCTGGGTCGCCACCGCGCCACTGATCCTCGTGGCCGGGCCAGCCCAGCACGGTTGCCAGGCCAGTGCTGCCCGAAACCTGCCCGAAGCCCAGCCCCGAATAGCCATTGTCGTACGATCCGCCAACCGCCTCCAGCACGACATTGTCGCTTGGCACATTGGCGCGCAGCCAGGCAATTGCGGCCGCGCCGTCGGGCGTTTTTTCGCGCGGCGTGACGCCAGCAATGCCAACCCACGGCGCTTCGCGCAGAAGCTTGCCGGCCGTCATCCACGGGTACACCAGCGCGCCGGCCAGCAGCACACCAAACAGAACCAAAGAACCGAGAACCAAGAACCGATGCAAGGCGTTTGTGCGCTTTTCGGTTTTTGCTTCTCGGTTCTCGGTTCTCGCGGCGAGCAGCCACCAGACCGCGTAGCCCGCCAGCACGCCCCAGATCAGCCAGACCTGATAGTAGAACTTGAAGATCGTATTCATGCGCGAGTTGAACACATCGCGCAGGTAGACGATTTCGGTGCCGAAACATACGAGGCAGGCCAGCGCAAAGGCCCACAGCACAAACGCGGCTGCCGGGCGCTGCACGTTCTCCAGCGCCAGGCTAATGGCGTACAGCGCCAGCGGCACGAGCGCCAGCAGCGGGAAGCCGATCGCCAGCCCGACCAGCAGCGTCCCGCCAATTAGCCAGGGCGCGGCAACCGCGAACGAAACCGGGCGCGCGCCGGTGCGGGCAATGCCCAGCGCCAGATTTGCCGGTTGGGCGGCGCGGCGCTGCGCAAACACATACGCCAGCAGCGGCACCAGAAACAGCCCAAAAATTACCAGAAAGCTGTGCAGCAGCGAGCGCGTCCACGTCACCAGCAGCAGCGGCGAGCCGTTGCCGCCCACC
>LJCR01000931.1 GCA_001399705.1 Kouleothrix aurantiaca | reverse complement strand
ACAGCGGTGTTGGCGGCGGCCAGCAGCGCCTGCCCCTCGGCAATGCGCTCGGCTGTGTAGCCATACGCTTCCACACGGGCCAGCAGGGCGGGGTTGTTCAAGGTGTTGTTGATCGCCAGCCGCGCTGTGTTGAGCCGGGTGGCAATCGACATGCTGCGGTGAGTCCGCGAACTGCTTTTCATGGTTGCTCCTGATTGTTAGGTTGACGCCAGCGCAAAGTCGCGTGGCTGAGTTGGATGGGCGGTCAGGGGCGAGCGCATGCCCGCCGTGGGTGGTGCTGCGCCGGTCGCGCAGCGTGAAGTGCTCCTTTCCGTTATTCGGGCGCGCGCTGCGCGACTTGCGGTGTCCAATCCACACTGCCGCGAATGTTGCTCGCACTTGCCCAGGTAGTGCTGCACAGTGGAAGCCCCGCGCTTCGCACTTGCCCAGGTAGTGCTGCACACTGGAAGCCCTGCGCTTCGCACTTGCCCAGGTAGTGCTGCACACTGGAAGCCCTGCGCTTCGCACTTGCCCGAGCGTTGCTGCACACTGGAAGCCCTGCGCTTCGCACTTGCCCGAGCGTTGCTGCACACTGGAAGCCCTGCGCTTTGCACTTGCCCGGGCGTCCTCGCACGTGCAGATGAGCAACTGCGCAATGCCGCGAGTATAAAATAATATGGCGCTGTGTAGTATTTCAAAAGAGCGACTGAATGGTTGCGATTGCGGAGCGCAGCCTAACGGCGGTGATGACAAGATGACAAGATGACACGATGACAAGATGACAAGATGACAAGATGACAAGATGAAAGGGTGAGCGCAGAACGATGAACGTTCGTCCCAATCGTAAATCGCAAATCGACAATCGTAAATCCCCAGCCCTCCGTGCCTCCCTGCCTCCGTGGTTCATTCTCTCGTCGCTCGCCTGCCCTGAGCTTGTCGAAGGGTCGGTGGTCGGTGGTCGGTGGTCGCAACGAAGTATGCTACACTACGCCATCACGCCGCTGTGTGCGCCAAACAAAGCTATGCACATCCTGCAAATCTATAAGGACTATGCCCCGGTGCTGGGCGGGATCGAGAACCACCTGCGCGATCTGAGCGAAGCGCTGGCAGCGCGCGGCCACCATGTCACCGTGCTCGTCGCAAGCCTCGACCGGGCGACGCACACCGAGCAGCCCGCGCCGGGCCTGACGGTGATCAAGGCGGCGCGTGCGCTGCACATGGCCTCGACGCCGCTGAGCCCGGCGATGATTGAGGCGGCGCGGGCGCAGCGCCCCGACGTGGTACACCTGCACTTTCCCTACCCGCCCGGCGACCTTGCCGCACTGGCGGTGCCGGGCAAACCGCCGCTGGTTGTGACCTACCACAGCGACATTGTGCGCCAGCAGACGCTGCTGCGCCTGTATCGCCCGCTGCTGGAGGCGACACTCAGCCGGGCGGCGCGCATCCTGCCCACCAGCCCGAACTACCTTGTCTCGTCGGCGTTTTTGCGCCGCCACGCCGCGCGCTGCACCGTCGTGCCGCTGGGCATCGACACAGCGCGCTTTGCCGCGCCCGATGCGCGCAAGGCCGCGACGATCCGGGCGCGCTACCCCGGCCCGCGCCTCTTGTTCGTCGGGCGGCTGCGCTACTACAAGGGGCTGCATCACCTGCTCGACGCCATGCCCAGCGTACGCGCCGAGCTGCTCATCGGCGGCACTGGCCCCGAGCGCGAGCGCCTCGAAACTCAGGCGCAGCGCCTGGGTGTTGCCGGGCGCGTACACTTCCTGGGCGACGTGCCCGACGACGATCTGCCCGCGCTGTTTCAGGCCGCCGACCTGTTTGTGATGCCGGCGCACCTGCGCGCCGAAGCCCTCGGCCTCGCCCAGATCGAGGCGCTGGCCAGCGGGCTGCCCTGCATCAGCACCGAGCTTGGTACCGGCACCAGCTTCGCCAACCTCGATGGCGTCACTGGCCTCGTCGTGCCGCCCGCCGACCCGGCCGCGCTGGCCGGTGCGATCAATACGCTGCTCAACGACGCCGAGCTGCGCGCGCGCTATGGCGCGGCTGGCCGCCGCCGCGTCGAGGATCATTTTAGCTGGACGGCGATTGCGCAGCGGACGGTGGATTTGTATCGGACTCTGGTGTAGGTTCGCTCGGGCCGCAAGGGCCGGTGGGGTTCTTGTTCGGCCCGACCTACGTCTGGGCGGACCCATGTCTGGGCGGACCCATGTCTGGGCGGACACACAGGTCCGCCCGCCCTGATTGCTCAAGAAGTGCCTTCTTCAAACCAGTTTGCTCAGGCCGCAGGGCCGCAGGGGGCGACGCCCGCCCCTGCACCCCCAGCGCCGGGGCTTCGCCCCTGGACCCCGAATTTTAGGTGGTCATCATAGTGAATGTTCGCTTGTTATGCCTCCGTTATGCTTGCTGCTGGCAGCAAACAAGAGATGTCAAACCAGTTTGTGGCGCTCTCTCAATGACGATGACTATTTCGCC
>LJCR01000932.1 GCA_001399705.1 Kouleothrix aurantiaca | reverse complement strand
GCGTTGGCCGGAGCGTTGTAGAGCCAGATCGAGATGCAGGCGACTTCCAGCGTCAGGTGCAGCTGCTCGCCAACGATCGCGAGCTGCTGCCCGCGATCCATAGTTGCGGCCAGCCCCTGCGCAATCGTGTTCAGGTTAGAAACCTGGAGCGTGGTGCGGTCGGTGGCTTCGGCGTCGTGGTACAGGCTTTCGACCAGCAGTTTGGTTTCGTTCAGCTCGTGCTGCACGCGCTCGGCGGCCCGCGACCAGTGCGCCGACAGCTCAACCGTCGCCTGCTCGACGAGCTGATCGAGCTGCCCGCGCCGCTGGCCGTCGCGCTGGAGCGGCGGCGCGAGATCAGCGACCACGAGCTGCTGTTCCCCGGCCGCAAAGGCTCGGTGGCGGCGCTGTGCAGCGTGCGGCCCGTGTGGGATCGCAGCCGCCGCTACCTGGGCGCGCTGATCACCCTGCGCCCATCGGACAGCGTGCAGCGCCTGGTGCAGCGCGTGGTTGGCGCGCAGGCGCGCTTCTCGTTTGCCGACATTGTGGGCGAAAGCAATGCCATGCAGGTGGCGGTGCGCCACGCGCGCGTGGCCGCGAATTCGCCCGCGCCGGTGCTGCTGATGGGCGAAACCGGCGTTGGCAAGGAGCTATTCGCCCACGCCATCCACAACGGGAGCGCCCGCGCCGAAGAGCCGCTGGTGGTGCTGAACTGCTCGGCGGTGCCGCGCACGCTGCTGATGGGCGAATTATTTGGCTATGAAGGCGGGCACGCCAGCCTGCCAGAAGGCCGGCCCGGCAAGCTGGAGCTGGCGCACGGCGGCACGCTGATGCTCGAAGATGTTGGCGCGCTGACGGTGGAGGCGCAGACCAGCCTGCTGCGCGTGATCGAAACGCAGCACCTCATCCGCATGGCTGGCCAGCGCGTGGTGCCGGTGGACGTGCGCCTGATCGCCACCAGCAGCAGCGACCTTGAGCGCGCCGTGGCCGACGGGCGCTTCCGCAACGAATTATTCTACCGCCTGAGCGTGCTGTCGATCGAGATCCCACCGCTGCGCGCGCGCGGCGACGACGTGCTGCTGCTGCTCGACCAGCATGGCATCGCGGCCTCAAGTGGCTCGGCCTGCACCAGCGGCTCGCTCGAAGCCTCGCATGTGCTGACGGCGCTGGGCCTGCCCTACGAGCAGGCGATCGGTTCGGTGCGCTTCTCGCTCGGCAAAGATACCACCGACGCCGATGTCGACGCCGTGATCGAGGCGCTGCCCGACATGATCGAACGCCTGCGCTCGGTGTCACCCGCCTATCGCGACGCGGCGTAGCGAAGGGAATGGGGAATGGGGAATGGGAGTTGGAGAATAGGGGATAGAAGCTGAGCTTCTAGCCCATTCGGCACCCTTGAGTTCACAACATAACGAAAGCACGAAGCTGGTAATTCGCTTCGTGCCTTCGCGTCTTCGTGGTGAAATTTCGTCCTCTAGCCATACTTCTGCTCCAGCCACGCGCGCCACTCCTGGTCGAACTGCGCGTAGCTGGTGCCGAATGCGCCGCGCACAGCCTTTTCGAGCGACTGGCTGTTCTGATAGGCGCGGGCCAGCGCCCAGAAGCCATCCAGGCCGCCGTGCTTTTCCACAATAAACGCCACCAGCGAGTAGGCAAAGCCATACGCCAGCGCGCGATCCTGCCTGAGCGCGCTGAGATGCTCCAGATCCTGCTTGAAGGCCGGCGACGCCGTGTCGATAATCGGGATGATTGCGCCGGCACGCACGGCGGCCCGCAGGTCGTTCGGGTGCGTGTTGCCCGCCACAAACTCGGCCAGCCCTTCTTGCATCCAGCTGCTCACGTTTGAGGCGTCGGGGAAGCTGCGGTGCTGCACCAGGTGCGTGTACTCGTGCGTCAGTACGTTCTCAAGCTCGCCTTCCCAGCCGGCATTCGCGTCGTAGTAGCCAAATGCGAACGAGTGCGGCGCGTAGATCGTGATGGTGTCGGTGTCGGTGATTGGCCGGTAGTAGGCCAGCGCAAACGAGCTTTCGAATGGGTGCAGGCCGTAGATCGGGTTGATGAACACCTGCGCCTTTTGCTCGGGCGCGTGGCCCAGGCGGGCCAGCACATTGCTGCGCGCCTGCTCCATCATGCGCATCAGCGCATCGTTCACGTCATTCGCCCATGGGTAGGTGTCGAAGGTGAAGTGATCGCTCGCCAATGTCAGCGGCGCGCCAAGCTGCGCGACCGTCGGCTCGGAAATCACCCAGCGCCCATCCACTTCGCGGAACGGCCAGTCGGCGGCGGAATGGCCACCCACGCTGATATGCGCGAGCACAAAGCCATGTTCGCGCGGGGCAATACTTTCCACCTGTAGCCCTGCAATGCCGTAGCGCGCCAGCGCCGACTGCTGGAACGCCTCGAACTGCGAGCGCGCGAAACGGCGGAACGGCACATTCGTTTGGTCGATCGCCTGATCGAGCAGGTTGGCCT
>LJCR01000930.1 GCA_001399705.1 Kouleothrix aurantiaca | reverse complement strand
TATCAATCGTCTTGGGAATGACCTTCAGCCAGCTCAGGCAGTCAGTCAGGTCGGCACCGCTCAGGCCGCGCTCGGCGCACACGCCCGTCCCGTCGGCATACGCACCATTGATGCGCACCACGCCGCCATCCGAGCCCATAAACGTCGCGCCCTCCGGCCCGAACGCAATCGCGTGCTGGTCGGGGTGCATGCCTTCGGGTGGGTTGCGGGTGTCGTCGGTCATGTCGGTGAAGCTCACGCCGGCATCGGTCGAGCGCTGCACGGCGCGGCCATTCGAGCGCGGGAAGGGCGAGCCAAACGCCACTAGCTCGTTATACTGCATCTGCCCGCCCAGCCACAGCTCGTCGGGATGTCCAGGCGGCGAGGCCACAAACATGTCGTAGCTGCACTGCCCGCTGCAGAAATCGAACGAGGCGAAGCCCGGCGTGCCATTGGTTGGGCTCGAAAGCTCCTTCCAGCCGGGGTTGTGGGTACCGTCGCTGAGCGTAGCAGCGGGCACGTTCGCGTCGTCCACGCGCCACAGCCCCGCGCCTTCCACGGTGTTGCCCTGGTCGTCGCCGGTTTGCGCCGAGCCAACGCCCACGTAGACCCGTGTGGCGTCGCCCTTCGCCACAACGCCAAAGTCGATCTGCACGCCAAACAGGTCGGGCAGCAGCGGCGCAAAGATCTGGTGAAACGCGGTGTTGCCGTCGAGCCGGGCCGAGCGCCGCCAGACGCCATAGTTGAACAGGCCGACATACACGGTGGCCGGGTCGCGCGGGTCGAGCGCGAGATCGGTGACGCCGCCACTGAAGAAATCGGAGCCATTGGGCGAGCCGGGATCGACCGGGTCGGCGGGCTGGCTAAACGCCAGCGTGAAGCTCGCGCCGCCGTCGGTGCTTTCGTACAGGCCGATGGGCGGTGCGTCGGGCGGGGTCATGCGCCCGCCGTTCACCGACGACGAGCCGTGGCGCGCGACGGCAGTGCCCATATAGATGTGCTTGGCATTCGTGGGGTCGATCGCCACATAGCCGATCGCGCGGTCTTTTGCCGTCGCAACGCTGCCCGGCACCACTGCCCAGCTCGCGCCGCCGTCCGTCGATTTAAACAGGCCCACGCCGGCCTCGGAGTCGCTGGAGCCGTTCGGCTCGCCAGTGCCGGCGTAGAGCGTTTTACCGCTTGTGTCGGTTGGGTCGACAATGATCGTGCCGATCGCGTTCGAGGGGATGCCATTCGAGGAAGGCTTCCAGCTTGGCTTGGCAGCAAGCCCGTTGCTGCTCTTCCAGATGCCGCCGCCAGCCGCGCCAACATAGACAGCGCAGCTGGAGGTGCTGCAGGCCGGGCTAGCTGCCAGCGCCGTCACGCGCCCCGAAACCAGCGTTTCGCGGCCGGTGTAGGTGGCTTCTGCCGCCACCACCGGCGTGATCGGGCCAATTTCTTTCCAGCTTGTGCTGGCCGCGAGGTTTGCAGAAAGATTGGCCGGCAGCGGGCCTGCGCGCAGATCGACGCTGCGGTACGCGCGCGCGGCACCCTGGCTCTGCGCCTGGCTGATAAAGCTATTTGGGTAGGCGCGATTGTCGTAGGCCTCCTGGGCCGGCCCGGACAACACCTCGCGGGCGGCCTCGCCGCCATTTTCCAGCTTCTCGCGCACCTGCGCAATTGGCATGGCGTGGCTGCGCAGCCCGCGCTCGCGGATCAAGGTGGCGAAATCGGTGGCGCTGCGTGCTGTCGTGGTGTAGCGCCAGCCCATCGCCAGCATGCTCGACATGCCCAACAGCAGAATTGCGAGCGCTGCAACAATGCGTAGCGCGCGCGGCGTTCGGACGCTCGACATACAAATCTCCTACGATTGCGAATACCGGGTGCGATTCCAATACGTTGGGAGTGCTTTGGGTAAGATGAGCGATAAGACGAAGCACCGCGAAGCGCCGACCAGGATGCAGCAGCCAACAGCGCAGCACGCCTGGCAACCTGGGCTTTGCTGGCGCGGCGGAGGGGCAGCGCGTTGCCGATACAAAGCAGGAAGAGACGCTATAGTTATACAGTCGATCGTGATAGCGCAACTATAGCACCACGAGTCAACAATATCAAGCAAAAATACATTGCCCGGCACCAATTTCGATGACAAATTTTTCATCTTCACGACAGGTTCTCTGCCCGGTATTCCCAGCCCTCGCGCCACGCGAAATCCGCATCGATCAGCGCTTCCAGCGGCACGCCATTCAGCAGGTGATCAAAGGCCCAGCGCGTCGCAACGTGCCCGATCACCAGCACGCGGCAGCCGCCCCAGCGCAACGCAATGTCGGGCAGAACGCGCCCCACGCGCGCAACTGCCTGCCGCCAGCTTTCGCCGCTGGGGTAGGGCGTGTCGAGGTAGCGGCGGCGGTCGCGGTGCAGTTCGTGGGCCGGCTGGCCGTTCAGCGTGCCATAGTCGCACTCGCGCAGCCGCCAGTCGGCCAGGATGGGCAGTCGC
>LJCR01000093.1 GCA_001399705.1 Kouleothrix aurantiaca | reverse complement strand
CACCAGCGCAAGCATGCCGCCAAAGCTGTTCGGGTCGACCGCCAGGCCAATCGCGCGCTCGACGCCGCTCGGGTCGTCGGCGACGTAGCGCAGCACGCGCCCGCTGGTGGGGTAGCCAATCGGCCCCAGCGCCACCAGAATGCGCTCGGCCAGCGCGTCGGGCATGGCGAACAGCAGCAGGCCGATCAGCGCGGAAAGAGCGCCGCCTATCAGCAGCGCGCGCATCAGCCAGTTGGCCTGCACAGGCGTGCGCACGCAATTCACGACGCTGAAAAAGAACAGCACCGCCAGCAAAAACTTGAAGTAGTTATGCAGCGTCAGAGAGTCGGGGCTGGCGTTGGAGCCAAGGATGAAGGAAAACAGCGTGACGCCCAGGAAACCTATCAGCGGCAAGCCAATCGGCGTCAGCTCCAACGACTGGTCGGGATTGATCAGCAGGCGCAGCAGCCAGATCGCCAGCAGGGCCAGCAGCGCCAGCTCCAGGAAATTTGGCGTGACGCCGGCCTTGAACGGCAGGGTGCCAAACGGCAGGATCGTGGCAACCAGGACGCTGCTGGCCAGCCCGACATCCGTCGAGCGGAGCACCAGGTACACGGGAACCAGCGCCAGCAGGGCCGCAAACGCGATCCAGGGCGGGGCAAACGCCACAGCCGCGCCGCCGGCAAGGCCCAGCAGCACCGCCACGCCCGCCACCAGTGCGTTGCGCGCAAGCGCGCTGCGCTCGAACGCGCGACTCATGCGCGCGCGCCGATTGTCAAGCAGTGCACTCACAATTGCCCATGTATATCACTATCGCGTGAATCAAGCAACTTACACCGAGCAAGCATACTACAAATAATAGTATTCCATGAGAAACAAACGTCTGGCACCCTCAATATTATACATGCCCTGGCAAGCCTGAACCCATAACAATGGCTAAACTTCGTGCTCGTCGGGCCAGTCGATCTCGACAAATACATCGTCGCCGCTGATATGGACGGGGTACACTGGGATTCGAATACCCACCGGCGGGACGATTGCCTTGCCAGTGCGGATGCTGTAGGTCCAGCCGTGCCAGGGGCATGTCACTGTTTCGTCGATCAGCGCGCCGGCCGAAAGCGGGCCGCCTTCGTGGCGGCATACGTCGCTGAAGGCGTAGATTGTGCCGCCGGCGTTTGCCAGCGCCACAGGCAAGCCATCGAGGTCGAAATAGCGCATCGCGCCGGGCGGAATGTCGCCAACAGCGGCGACGCGAATTCGTTCTGAGGGCATAGTTTTGAAGGCTCAGGAGCCAGGGTGATCTGGCTCGCTCGCGTTGCGCATCCTGTAGAATGACGTTTGGTTCGATTCAACCGCAGTTCTGCGAAATCTGCCTAACCTGTGGATGTATTTCGCTGGCAGCTTTTACAGCCTCCCGGCCACGTGCCCAACCGTCAATTCTTCGGTGGTCATATAGGCGGGCTGGGCGGCCAGCTGCGCGATCGCCGCGCCAACGTCTTCGGCGCGGAGCATGGTAGCGCGGTTCCACTCGCCCGGCAGCGCATCCCACAGCGCGGTGTCGGTGGCGGCGGGCAGCACCACGCTGACGCGAATGCCGCGCGGGCGCAGTTCTTCGCGGATGGCGCCCGAAAAGCCCAGCAGGCCATGTTTTGCCGCCACATAGGCCGACCAGCCGGGAAATGCCTGGCGCGCCGCCACCGACGCAACATTGACGATCAGCCCGCCCGCGCCCATGCGCGGAGCGACATGCTTGCACGCCAGAAACACGCTCGTCAGGCCAATGCGCAGCGCGCCTTCCCAGTCGGCTAGCTTGATCTCCTCGAACGGCTGCACCAGCGCGCCACCGGCGCTGTTCACCAGCACATCGATCCGGCCCCAGCGCTCCAGCGTGCCCGCCACCAGCGCATCAACTGACTCGCGCGAGCGCACGTCGCACTGCTGCGCCACCACCTCGCCCGGCAGCCCGGCGCAGCTTGCCGCCAGCGCCTCGGCGTCGGCGGCGCGGGTGTGAAAGCCGGCCACCACGCGCGCGCCCTGCGCGGACAGCTTGCGCACCACTGCCGCGCCAATACCGCGCGAGCCGCCAACCACAATTGCTACCTGCTCAGCAAACTCCATATGCGTCACCATCAGCTCAGAGGCATGTCAAAGTCCCAAGACATCCGCAGATTACACAGCTTACGCAGATTAGAAACCTCACATCTGTGCCATCTGCCTCATCTGCCAATCAAGCGCATCCTCATTTGAACTTTGACACAGACATGCCATCAGCTTTTCTCGGTTGCGGTGCAGTTCCACCGTATGCTTGAACGCTCGGTGAAGGCGTGCGGATACGCAATTGCGCAAAGGCAGCAAAGTTGGTGCGGAGCATATTCCTGCCGCAAGCAACTGGTAGTCGTATACAATACGCTCCGACAGTTAGCTTACAACCTGCAACCTGCCAACCGCAACTAGCTGTGGCCCACAAACGCGCGCAGGCTGGCGAGATCGCCAACATTCACGAGCTGCGCGCCCGGCTCGATCCGCTTGATCAGGCCGGTCAGCACGGTGCCGGGGCCAATCTCAAGGAAGGAATCGACGCCGTGGGCAGCCATATACTGCACTGAGGCGATCCAGCGCACTGGCGACGTGACCTGCGCCACCAGCTCGGCGTGAAGCTGCCTGGCATCGCTGAGCGGGCTTGCCAGCACGTTTGAAACGACTGGCACGCGCGCGTCGGCAATCGCAGCCTCGGCAATCGCCGGGGCCAGCCCCTCGGCGGCGGCGCGCATCAGCGGCGAGTGAAACGCCGCGCTCACTTTCAGCGGCAGCGCGCGCTTGGCCCCGCGCGCCTTCGCCAGCGCCGACGCGCGCTCAATCGCCGCAGTGGCCCCGCTAATCACAAGCTGGCCGGGCGAGTTGTAGTTCGCGATCACCACCGGTTCGTGCGACTCCGACGCGTCGGCGCACACTGCCTCAAGCGCGTCTTCGCTCATTCCAATCACCGCTGCCATGCCGCCCTGGTGCGCCTCGGCCATCAGCTCGCCGCGCCGCCGCACCAGCCGCAGCGCAGTTGCCACGTCGAGCGCGCCCGCCGCCACCAGCGCCGAGTACTCGCCCAGACTGTGGCCGGCCACCAGCGCGGGTTCCGCGGTGTAGCCCGCCTCGCGCAGGGCCGCCAGCGCCGCAATGCTGCACGCCAGCAGGGCCGGTTGCGCGTTCTCGGTGGCGGTAAGCGCGGCTTCCGGCCCCTCAAAGCACAGCTGCGTCAGGCTAAAGCCCAGCGCCGCGTCGGCCTGCTCGAACACCGCGCGCGCCGCCGCCGACGCATCGTACAGATCGCGACCCATGCCGACGTGCTGCGAGCCCTGGCCGGGGAAGACAAAAGCAATCGCCATACGCTCCACCCTTATAATGAGACGAGGAGACAAAGAGATGCGATCTCCTTGCCTCCTCATCACTGCGTCACCAAAACAACAATTTCTAGGGCAATTCCAAGTGAGGTTTTCGGGCAGAGAAAGCCTTGTTGCGCATCGCAATCCCAACCCCTAACCCCCATTCCCTAAACCCTGCGCTGAAAGCGCACTGGTTACGGGCGGCCCCAGCGCACCACCGACGACGCCCAGGTCAGGCCGCCGCCAAATGCCGTAAGCAGCACATAGTCGCCCGGCTTCAGCCGCCCCTGCGCAGCCGCCTCGGCCAGCGCAATCGGGATGGTGCCCGCCGACGTGTTGCCATAGCGGTCGAGGTTGACGAACACGCGATCCATCGGCACATCCAGACGCTTGGCCGTGGCCTCGATGATGCGCAGATTGGCCTGGTGCGGCACAACCAGCGCCAGGTCTTCTTTCGCCACACCCGCCTCGGCCAGCGCCTGCACCGACGAATCGCCCATGCCGCGCACCGCCAGCTTGAAGACCTCGCGCCCGTTCATGTAGACATACTGGCGGCCCTGCCCAAGCCGTTCGGCAGTGGCAGGCATGCGCGTGCCACCGGCATCAACCGCCATCAGGTCTTCATCCTTGCCCGAGGCGCCCAGCACGCTGGAAAGCTGGCCATACGGCTCGTCGCTCGGCTTCAGCACCACCGCGCCCGCGCCATCGCCAAACAGCACGCAGGTGTTGCGGTCGTTCCAGTTGATGTAGTGCGTGAACACATCGCCCGAGATGAACAGCACGTTGCGCGCCGCGCCGCTGCGAACCATGCTCGTCGCCACGCTCAGGCCGTACACAAACCCGCTGCACGCCGCCGCCAGGTCGCAAGCTGCCGCATGCGGAATGCCAAGGTTGGCCTGCACGGTGCAGGCCGTCGCCGGGAAAGGCCGGTCGGGCGTGCAGGTAGCCAGGATCACAAGATCGATTGACGAGGCATCGAGGCCGGCGCTTGCGAGCGCGCGGCGGCCCGCCTCGGTCGCCAGCGTCGAGGTGCTTTCGCCCTCGCTCACCACGCGGCGCTCGCGGATGCCGGTGCGCGTCGCGATCCACTCGTCGGACGTGCTGACCATGCGTTCAAGGTCGGCGTTGGTGAGCACGCGCTCGGGCACGGCCATGCCCCACCCGGTTATTGCGGCATACCTGGACATAGAAATCCTCACAGGTTGATCGCCCGCGGCGATCGTCTACGGGATAATAAAAGGTGGCGGATGAATGATGAACTGAAGGTTTCATCTTTCATCCGCCACCTTTAGACGAGGCGCGCGTGGCGCTATGCGTTCTCCGACTGGTTGCGCTGCTCGACCACCTGGCGGCCACGGTACGTGCCGCAGTTCTTGCACACATAGTGCGAGCGCATGAGCTGGTTGCACTGCGGGCAGGTCACCAGCGTCGGCGCGTCGAGCCGCTGATGCTGGCGGCGGTTGCCACGGCGGTGGCGCGAAACTTTTGTCTTTGGTACGGCACCCATGATGTATTTCGGATCCTTTCGTGATTGGCTGGTATCACTTTTTATTGCAGGTGCGCATCGCAGCGCGCACGCATGGCCATTAATCGTTCAGCAGCGACTTCAGCACCGCAAAGCGGTCGTCGTCTTCATCCGTCACGCATCCGCACTCGCCCTGGTTGCGGTCGGCCCCGCAAGTTGGGCAGAGGCCCTTGCAATCGGGCCGGCAGAGCGGCTGCATCGGCATTTCAAGCAGCGCATATTCGCGCAGCGCCTCGCCCAGATCGAGCAGATGGCTCTCGTCGATGAAGAATGGATCTTCTTCATCGGGCTTGGGCAGCGGCATCCCGGTGTTCACCTCGATGCGCGAGTGGAACTCATCCTGGAACTGGATATGGAGCTGCTGGTGGGCAGGGTTCAGGCAGCGGATGCATGGCAGCTCGACAATGCCTGCGGCATCGGCGTCGGCCAGCACCCCGGTGGTGGTGCGGGTGAAACGCACTTTGCCATCGAGCTGCCGCAATGTCATATCGTCGTCCAGTGGAAGGGCGTTTTCGGTGAAGGTGTAGTTTCGCCGTGCGCCAACTTCTTCGCGGAGCAACTGCGCGACATTGAATTTCAGGTCTGTCATTTGTTTGTCTAGGTGCATGGTTTGGTACGCTCCTGCGCACTCACAGAAGCTGCATTATAGGTGAGCCGCGCCGCGCTGTCAAGCCACAAACACACGCCAGCTCGCCCGTGCCACGCCACGCGCTGCCGGGCCGTTATGCAGTTCTTTCGAATTCAAGGCTGCTTTGGCCGCCGCTAGCGCGCCGCTTCTTCACCTTGATCGAGCGCGCGCAGACCATTTTGCACGCTTGCAAGCTGGCGGGCGAGACGCTCCTCAAGGTCTTCCAGAACCTCGCGGGCGTAGTCGTCGGCGCCTTTGCGCGTTGCCTCGGCATCGCGCTCGGCCAGCTCCATCAAGCGCTGGTGCTCAGCCTCAACCGCGGCAAGCAGGCCATTCTCTTCCATGGCCTGGCGCACCTGGTCCTGGGCTTCGCCGATCAAGCGATCCTGCTCGGCGATCACGCGCCGGGCCTGCTTCAGCTCGTCGGGCACTGCCACGCGCATGCGGTCAATGATATCGAGAATACGCTCTTCATCGACCAGCAGGCGGCCGCTGAAGAAGACGCGGCGACCTTCGGCCAGCGCGTCTTCCAGTTCGTCAATTAGTTGATCTAGCTCGATAGCCGATCACCCCCTCACCAGCTTGGCCCGCGCTAGGCGCGGTAGGCGCGCTTCAGCGCAGTGACAACGTGCGGCGGCACCAGCCACGACACATCCCCGCCCAGCGAGGCGATTTCGCGCACGGTGCTGGAGCTGAAAAAGGTGTACTCGTGGCCCGCCATGAACAGAACGACGTCGATTTCGGGCGCGAGCTTGTTGTTGATCTGCGCCATCTGAAATTCGTGGTCGAAATCGCGCGGGTCGCGCAGGCCGCGCACAATCACCGAGGCACCCACCTGGCGCACATACTCGATCGTCAGCTCGGAGTAGGTGTCGACCTTCACGCGCGGCAGGTGATGAGTCGCTTCTTTCACCATACCAATGCGGTCGTCGGTGCTGAACAGCAGGTTTTTGTTCGGCCGGTCGAACACCGCCATAATCACGGTGTCGAACAGGCGCGCGGCGCGCGTCACAATGTCCAGGTGCCCATTCGTAATCGGGTCGAAGCTACCAGGGTATACGGCAATCGTCACGACGAGCTCCTTTGCGAGTCGCGAGCGCGATCCCCACAATTATGGCTCGCTTACCGTCTGTGTTTCGCGCTCGGCAGTGTCGGTAGCTAATTCATAGATCGAAAAGCAGGAATCGCCCAGACGGCGGAATTTGCGGCGGCGAATGCCTGGATACTGGTCGGCAAGCTCCACACGGGGCGAGTGCCCAACGATGAACAGGCCATCGTCGTCAAGAAGCCCCGAGGCGCTCACAGTGCGGATTGTGTCTTCTATCGCAGGGTCTGCGTATGGCGGATCCATCACGATTATATCATATTTCTCTGGCAGGCGAACGCTGGCCAGAAAGCGCCCGACCTGCATCTGGTGCACGTGCGATTGCTCGGTGAAGTGGGTGTGCGCCAGGTTTTCGCGGATGATTGCACAGACGTGCGCCCGCATCTCGACGAAGTCGGCCCATTTTGCCCCGCGCGACAGGCACTCAATGCCAATCGAGCCGGTGCCGGCATACAGGTCGAGCACGCGCCCGCGAATCGGGCCGTAGCCTTCCAGCACCGAGAACAGCGCTTCTTTGACACGATCGAGCATGGGGCGCGTTGTCATGCCTTTGGGCGCTTTCAGCCGGTGCCCCTTGGCCGAGCCAGTGATCACTCGCATGCTATCTCGCTTCTGGCGCGAATACCGCCGCCAGCACATCCAGCGCCGCACGCGCCGTGCGCCCCTCTACGTCTTTCTCGGGGTTGACGGCGGTGAGCGACACGGCGGCCAGCTTGCCCAGCCCGGCCACGCCGCGCGCTACTTCTGCCAGTTGCGCCACCGACAGGCCGCCGCTGGTGGGGAAATCGACGCCCGGCGCAACCGCCTGGTCGAGCACGTCGATGTCGATGTGCAGGTAGAGCTGTGCGGCGCCTGCCAGCACGTCACGCGCTTCGGCCAGCGCGCCCACACCTTGCATCAGCGCGTCGCTGCTCAGCACCGTCACGCGCGATTCGCGCAGCGCCTCGGCCTCCAGCGGGTCGAGGTCGCGCGCGCCTAGCCCCGCCACGTGCCCCCCGTCCCCTGGCGCAAGGTTGCCCGCGGCGCGC
>LJCR01000929.1 GCA_001399705.1 Kouleothrix aurantiaca | reverse complement strand
TTTCTTGCTATTCAGAAGGGAGCACTCAATGATCGAGTCGCCAAGCCTGAATGCGCTGGCCAACGCGCGCCAGCTCGCCCCGTTCGCGTCGTGGGAGGCGGGCGCGCCGCCGGCTGGCTACATGCGCCTGCCCCTGGCTGATGCCGCCGCGCGGTTCTACCGCGACAATGGCTTTCTGGTGGTGGAAGATGCCTTCGACGCCGACGCCATCGACGCGCTGAATCGCGAGGCCGCCGCGATCTGCCGGGGCGACCGTGGCGCGGTGCGCGGGCTGGAGCCAGCCGCCCCCGCCGAGGCCGACGCGGAGGTGCTGCGGCGCTACCTGTGCATCCACTTCCCGCACAAAATCTCGCCCGCGATGCACGATGTGCTGGCGCACCCCGCGCTGGTCGAGGTGCTGACCCGCATCATTGGGCCGAACGTCAAATGCATGCAGTCCATGCTGTTCATCAAGGCGTCGGGCAAGCCCGGCCAGGCATGGCACCAGGATGAGTTCTTCATCCCCACGCGCGACCGCTCGCTGACCGGCGGGTGGATCGCGATGGACGATGCGACTGTGGAAAATGGCTGCCTGTGGGTCGTGCCCGGATCGCACCGGCACGGCATTATCTGGCCGCAGCAGCGCCACAACGACCGCCGCTTCGACTGTACGGGCGAGGCGATGCAGTTCCCCTACACCGACGACGACGCGGTGCCGGTAGAAGTGAAGCGCGGCAGCGTGGTGTTTTTCAACGGCTACCTGCTCCATCGCTCGCTGCCGAACTACGCGCTGGGCGGCTTCCGCCGCTCGCTGGTCAACCACTACATGAGCGCCGAGTCGTTGCTGCCGTGGTATGGCTTCGCGCCCGAGCAGGCCATCGCCACGGCAGACTACCGCGATATTGTGCTGGTGGCCGGGCGCGACCCGTATGGCTGGAAAGGCACCGAGGACCGCGCCAGCGCGCACGTGCGCCCAAGCGGCGAAGGCGGCTGCGGCAGCACCAAGCGCAATAGCGCCGCCATGAGCGCCGACGACGATGAGGATGATCATTAGGCGCTGGCTTTGCCTACCGGCATGGTTATGCACTTGTGATGAAGGCAGTGCCAGCTTCGAACCAGCTTGCTCAGGCCGCAGGTCGTGCCTGCGAGCAGCTTTCTTTTTGGCAGTGCCAGCTTCGAACCAGCTTGCTCAGGCCGCAAGGCCGCAGGGTGCGCCGGCACCCTGCACCCCGGCCGGGGCTATCGCCCCTGGACCCCAAATTTGATGCTGGTATCGTTTGCAATGCCTTGCGATCATGCTTCAGTTATGCTTACTGCTGGGAGCTGAAAATTGAAAGCCTCGTTTGCATAAATGCAGTTTGCTCAGGCCGCAGGGCCTGCGTGTCCTTCAAAGCTGTGTTGGCTTTTGTTGCAGTTTGCTCGGGCCGCAGGGCCGCCGGGGCTCACGCCGCCCCGGCACCCGGCGCTGGGGCTATCGCCCCAGACCTCAAATTTGATGCTGGTATTGTTTACAATGCCTTGCGGCCATGCCTCCGTTGTGCCGACCGCTGGCAGCGAACGAGCAAAGAATCGTTGTTTATGAAAGCCATCAATCTGGCACGCACTGAATCGTCTGATGCCTGCCTTGCCCATAACGGAGGCATGACCGAAAAACATTTCGCCTGTTTCTCACGCTCTTTACGGGGTCCGGGGCATCGCCCCGGCGGCGGAGGTCCAGGAGGGCGGCGGCGCCCTCCTGGCGCGGGGCATGGGGCCGCGCAGGCCCCACCAAAAGCCTTCCTACAGCGCTCCTGCCGCGGGCATGGGGCCGCGCAGGCCCCAACATAAAACCAACCCCTAGAATTTGCGACTCCACTCCTTCGGCCAGCGCTCGACAACGACTTTCGTTTCGGTGTAGAACTCGACGCCGTGCCGCCCTTGCGCGTGCAGGTCGCCAAAGAAGCTATCCTTCCAGCCCGAGAAGGGGAAGAACGCCATGGGCGCGGCCACGCCGACGTTGATGCCGATGTTGCCCGCGCGCGCCTCGTAGCGGAACTTGCGCGCCGCCGGGCCACTGTTGGTGAACAGGCAGGCCATATTGCCGTAGTTGCCCTCGTTCACCAGCGCGATGGCGTCGTCGATGGTGTTCACGTGCATCAGGCTAAGCACCGGGCCAAAAATCTCGGTGCGCGCAATCTCGCTGCGCGGGTCGACGTTGTCGAGGATGGTGGGGCGCACGAAAAAGCCCTGCTCGTAGCCGGCGATTGAGGGCGCGCGGCCGTCCACCAGCACGTCGGCGCCCTCGCTGGCGCCCTTGCCGATCAGCATCTCAATGCGCTGGCGGCTTTCGTCGGTGATGACCGGGCCCATCTCGGTGGCGGCATCGAGGCCATAGCCAACCTTGCGCGAGCTGGCCGCGTCGGCAATGCTTTCGCGGAACATGTCGCGCGCCTCGCCCACGGTGATGGCGATGGAAGAGGCCAAGCAGCGTTGGCC
>LJCR01000928.1 GCA_001399705.1 Kouleothrix aurantiaca | reverse complement strand
CCTTCCCCGGCCACTACGCGGCTGGCATGAAGGGCACCCTGACGGTGAAGTAACCCGAACCGGAATCAAAACCCCCGCCGCGCACGCGCGGCGGGGGTTTTTTGTTGCTATATCGCCGGCCCGCCACTGCCGAGCCAGATATCGCGCGATCCACTGAGCAGCCGCCCCGTCAGCCAGCCAAACAGCGGCGGGCCACCCTCGACGCGAATATAGCGCGAGTACCACGCATCGTGATCGGACTGGGTGGGGAAGACCGGGAAGTAGGTGCGCATGGGGTAGGCGGCGTTGAGCTCCTGCCGCGAGAGCGTGCGATTGCCGGGGAATACTTCCTCCACGCCGTCGTTGTTGAAATCCCAGTTGTTCGACTTCAGCGAGAACTGCCCGAGCGCCGGCCACTGCGCATCGACAATATAGTATTCCTCGTGCGCCTGGCCCTTGGCGTCGTGAAACGGCTCGCTGTAGCCCACCACCACCACCGAGTGCTGGCCCGAAATTGGCACGCCGCCCGCCACGCTGCCGAGCTTCACCACGCCCAGTTCTACAATCACCGGGATGCCGCGATCGATCAGGTCGCGAATCACGGCCTCGTAGTCGGTTTGCTGGAGGTTGCCGAAGTGCGTGCCAAAGCCGTGGCGCTGCAGCAGCCACGACGTGACCGGGCTGGGCGTGCCGCCCCACTGCGGCTGGAAGAACATGCCAGCCTCGCGCACGAAATCGTCTTTGCGGTAGCGCATTGCGTGCGCAACGAGGTTGCCGGCGTTTGATGCAGCCGTGCAGCCACACTCGTTCCACCCCTGGCCCTCGACTGGCCACTCGCCGTCAGCCATATTCCGATTAACACTATGAACAAATGCGGGAAATGTCATGCTACCCTCCGAACACGTGCGATGTTTGCGGCCTCTACAGTATAAACGCTCTGCCGGAGGATTTTCAAGCACGCGATCATAATCGCGCCGGCTTGCGCTACAATACGCGCGGTTGCTCGCAGCGAGGAGAAGCAATGCAAACCGAACGACTGTATTTTACCGATCCCTACCTGGCGCAGTTCAGCGCGCGCGTGGTCGCGCGGGCTGAACGCGCTGGCAAGCCGGCGGTCGCGCTCGACCAGAGCGCGTTCTACCCCGAGGGCGGCGGCCAGCCCGCCGACACCGGCCTGCTCGGCGGCGTGGCGGTGCTGGATGTGCAATCGGAAGATGGCGTAGTGTGGCACACGCTGGCCGCCCCGCTCGCCGACGACCTTGTGCAGGGCCAGGTTGATTGGGCGCGCCGCTTCGACCATATGCAGCAGCACCACGGCCAGCACCTGCTGTCGGCGGCCTTCGAGCGCGCGCTGGGCATGAAGACTGTTTCGTTCCACCTGGGTGCGCAGGCATCCACCATCGACCTCGACGCGACCGCGCTCGAGGCCGCGCAGGCCGCCACGGTTGAAGACCTGACCAACGCCGTGATCTGGGAAGATCGGCCAGTGCTGGCGCGCTTTGTTGCGCCCGAGGAGCTGGCCCGGCTCACGCTGCGCAAGCCGCCCGCCGCGCACGACGCGATTCGCGTGGTGTCGGTGCCCGATTTCGACCACTCGGCTTGCGGCGGCACGCACCCGCGCATTCGCGGCATTCTGGCCGCGCGCGACCTGTATGGCGCGACGACCAACCTGCTGCAGGATTTCTTCGCCTCGCAGGGCACGCCAGTGGCATTTTGCGATATGTGCGATCTCGCGGCGGTCGACGCGGCAATTGCCGAACACGCGCCCGACGTATTGCTGGTCGAGCAGATTTCGAACCCGCTGCTCAAGGTTGTCGATGTGGCCGAGCTGGCCCGCCGCGCCAAGGCCATCGGCGCGCGCCTGATCGTCGACAACACCATGACCACGCCAATTGTGCAGCGCCCGCTGGCGCTCGGTGCCGACCTGGTGGTGCACAGCGCCACGAAATACCTGGGCGGGCATGCCGACGCGGCCGGCGGCGTTGTGGTGGCGCGCGCCTCACTGGTGCGCGACACGCTGCGGCGCTACTCCAAGCTGCTGGGCAGCCTGCTCGGCCCGTTCGAGGCGCAGCTCATTCTGCGCGGCGTGAAAACGCTGGCCCTGCGCGTGCGCCAGCAGTGCGAAAATGCCGCCGTCGTGGCCGCGTGGCTGGCCGACCAGCCCGAAATCGCGCATGTCTACTACCCCGGCCTCGTCTCGCACCCGCAGCACGATCTGGCGGCGCGCGCCTTCGACGGGCGTTTTGGCGCGATGGTCTCGTTCGACCTGCGCGACGCCGACCGCGCCGCGATGTTTGCGTTTGTCGACCGGCTGCAGATGATTTTGCCCGCCACCAGCCTGGGCGATATCTACACGCTGATCACCCTGCCGCAAATCTCATCGCACCGCGACCTGACGGCCGAGCAGCGCGCCGAGCGCAATCACGATGTTGAAGGGACTGAACAGCGTCATCAGGCCGGTTTTCAGGACGCCGA
>LJCR01000926.1 GCA_001399705.1 Kouleothrix aurantiaca | reverse complement strand
CTGCCCGGCGATGTTCAGACATTTCTGCTGCATACCTCGCTGCTCGATCGGCTGTGCGCGCTGAGCTGCGCATCGTGCGTGGATCTACCCGGCGACCTGCTTGCGAGCGAGTGTAACCATGCCGACGCGCTTGCCAACCGCCAGGCCGCAAGCCAGGAGCGTATTCTGGCGGCGCAGGCGATGCTCGCGCATATTGACCGCGCGGGCTTGTTCGTGGTGCCGCTCGATGCCGAGCGCGCCGAATATCGATACCACGCGCTTTTTGCCGAGGCGCTGCGCTACCGCCTGAATTGCACGCCTGATCTGCCTGCTTTGCCAGCCCTGCTGCAGGCGCCGCGCGATTGGCCGAGCGACGCCGCAGTGCCAGGTGCAGCGCTGAGCGCGCGCGAAATGGATGTGCTGCGCCTGCTTGCAGAAGGCAACACAAACCAGGAGATTGCGCGCATACTCATTATTGGCGTCAATACCGTGAAGATGCATGTCCAGCACCTCTACGATAAGCTGGATGTGCATAACCGCGTTCAGGCAATCCAGCGTGCCCACGCGGCGGGCGTGCTGTAGCGCCCACCCGCACTTCTGCCCGACACCCATACGGGCGGGCCGAAAGCCATTCTCAAACCACCCATCCAACCACCCATCCTCGCGTAGTGCGTACGCTTTTCGGCGCGTAAAGTAGAAGTAACCTCACTCACGGGGCGGCCGGTGTGGCCACGCCGCCGAGGAAGCACGCGCTCACACTGAGCGAAAGGAAACGTTTATGCGGTTAATGATTTTTCGCAGGATCGTCTCTGCCGGTGTGCTGGGCTTACTGGCCGCCGGCCTCAGCGGCATTGGCTCAGTCGCGGCCGCCAGCAGCAACGCCGACACCTCTATTCATATCAACGCTACGCCAGTTGCGGCTGCCCAGGTCAAGCCAGGCCAGAACTTCACCAGTACGTTTATGGTCAGCAATTTGGGAGATGGCCTCGCCCGCGATGTTCGGCTCGTGATGACCTATCCGTCTGCCGTCCAGGTGCAGGCAGCCGCATTTGATCGCACCGAAGCATGGGTCAACGCAACCACGGCGACCAGCCTGGAAGCTCGGCTGGGCGATATTGGCAGCCACGGTGGTATGGTCAAGATGGTGGTGAGCTTCTTAACGCTGCCCGGCTACACGGCTGGAACGCCATTGCAGGTGCAGGTGCGAACGAATTGGAACGATATCAAGGGCAAGAACAAGCACAACGGCGAAGCGGTGCCAATCCTGGTGAACGAGGCAGTGGCAGCAAATGCGGCCTCCGAGACAATGAGCGGTCAGATTGTGACCGTGAACGGCTCCGGTTTCAAGCCCGGTGAGCCAGTACATTTCTGGTACAACGTGCCCGGTGGCTCCGTGGCGCCACTCTATATTCATAATGGCGCGCTTACAACCGACAAGACCTACCGTCAGTCAAAGACGAACGCTAACGCCAAGCGCTACGTAAACAACGAAATCAAGATCTATGCTGACGCGAATGGGCGCATCAACATCACCTTTAACACCGCCGGCCTGGCACCCGGCAGCTACTCGATTGTCGCCTGCGGCATGGTGGACGATGTGCACATGGTGGTTCCGTTTGTGGTGAGCGGGCCGGCGACAGTAAGTTCGGCCGCGAAAATGCAGGGCGACGGAATGGTCGCAGTGAATGCAGGTGGATTCAAGCCAGGCGAGCCGGTGCAGTTCTGGTATAACCGGCCCGATGGCGGGGCGGCGACGCTTTATATCCACAATGGCGTGCTTACCACGCAAAAGACGTATCGTAAAGATAAGGCGGACGCAAACGGCAATCACGATGCGAACAATGCGACCACGGTTTACGCCGACGCGAAAGGGCAGATCGGCCTTGCGTTTAACGCGGCTGGCCTGGCGCCGGGCAACTACTCCATTGTTGCGCGGGGCCTGCGGGATGGCGTGCAAGTCGTCACTGTATTTGCTCGCTAACAATTAGCGTTGGGTTTGCGGAACAATTAACCACTCATGCGCGGCAAGAAGCGCGCTGGAGCGCGGAAATGTAACTGCCTTCTGCATCCTGCCGACTGCAACCTGCGATAGTTCTGCGGTTCTTGGCTCAGCCCTGCGACGCTTTACGATGGGCATATTTCGTGCTATAACATCCCTGGCACGCTGCCGGACAATGGCGTCGCCGCACGCGCAGGGGCTGGTCTATGCGATCATGCCCCCGGTTGGCGTGTGTTGTTTTGGCCGAACTACTGAGAAGATCTATGGCTTCTGAACTACAACCGA
Source organism: Kouleothrix aurantiaca (assembly GCA_001399705.1). Taxonomy (GTDB): domain Bacteria; phylum Chloroflexota; class Chloroflexia; order Chloroflexales; family Roseiflexaceae; genus Kouleothrix; species Kouleothrix aurantiaca. Next base: position 192 of record LJCR01000926.1, on the reverse strand, counting down.
CGCTCGAAACGCTGGCGGGCCAGCCGAGCATTGCCGCATTGGCGCAGCAGATCGCGCAGCCTGGGGGTCGCGTGCATGCCGCACCCGCGCTTACGGCCGCGCGCCCGCCGCTGCTGGCCGCACTGGCGCAGCAAGTTGCGCCGCCGCTGCTCTACCTTGTGCAGAATACCGACCTGGCGCTGCGGGCGCGCG
>LJCR01000927.1 GCA_001399705.1 Kouleothrix aurantiaca | reverse complement strand
GTATGTGCTGGGGCCGCAGCAGCAACTGCTTGGCATTGTGCCGCTGCACACGGTTGTCACCGCGCCATCCGAGCGCCGCCTGACCGACCTGATGGTGCGCGAGGTCGTGACCATCCCGCCGACCACCGATCAGGAAGAAGCCGCGCGGCTGGTGGCGCGCTACGATATTATGGCGGTTCCGGTGGTGGCGGAGGGTGGCCGCATGCTGGGCATCATCACCGTTGACGACGTGATCGATGTGCTAGTCTCGGAAGGTACCGAAGACGTGCTGCGCTTTGGCGGCGTCAGCGACGATGGCATGGATCAGCCGTATTTCACCATCCCCATCCCGCAGGTAGTGCGGAAGCGGATTGTCTGGCTGCTGCTCTTGTTCCTGGCTGGCACGCTCACCGGCAGCGTGCTCAGCTTTTTTGAAAACGAGCTGGAGCGCATGGTGATGCTCTCGGTGTTCATTCCCCTGCTGATTGGCACGGGCGGCAACACTGGCGCGCAAACGGTTTCAACCGTGATTCGCGGGCTGGCGCTGGGCGAAATTCGCGCGCGCGATACCGGGCGCGTGGTGCTGCGCGAACTGCTCAGCGGCCTGCTGCTCGGTACGCTGCTGGGCTGTGTGGCGCTGGCCTGGACGCTCCTGTGGGGAAATACCCTGGCGCTCTCGGCTGTGGTGGCGCTCACCATCGTGGCGATCTGTGTGTGGGCGAATGTGATTGGCTCGCTGGTGCCGCTAATCGCCCGCCGCGTAGGGATCGACCCGGCCACGGTGTCGGCCCCGCTGATCACCACGCTGGTCGATGCGACGGGTTTGGCGATTTACCTGATGATCGCGAAGGCGATGCTGGGGCTGTAGCTTGTACGACAGAAACGGCATAGGGCCGCTGTGTTGAGGCAACTACGCACTATGTTCTAACACATAATGCGTAGTGCGTAGCTTTATCTCGGGCGAGCGGTATTAGTCGTTTTCCAGCAGCTCGATCACTGCGCCAAATTGCTCGGTGCTGTCCACATAGGCGTAGCGACCGCCGGTGTACTCGCCGCGCTGGATCAGCGGCGCGCCTTTGCCCGCCAGAAAGGCAAGTCGCTCCTGCATGCCTTTCACCCCGAAGGCGATGTGGTGCAAGCTCTCGCCATGCCCATTGAGCTGATCGAGCCAGGTGCTTGGCCCGTCGATTGGCTCGATCAGCTCCAGCGATACCTGCCCGAGATTAAAGAATGCCAGCTTGGCGCGCGCGTGCGAAGGCTCGCCGTTGTACTCGGTGCGCGCAAGATCGTAGCCGTCGGTGACGATGATAGTGGGCACCGGAACGCCCAGCATGCCAGCCCAGGCGGCGCTTTTGGCCTCGATGTCGCGCACAACAATCGCGACCTGCGTGACGGTGGTGGTTCCCAGTGTTTCTTCGCTCATGGTTTCCTTCGCTTCTGCTTACGGGCGGCTCGCGCCACGAGTATAGCACGGCTTCGCTTGCGTGCCGCGCCATGCGTGCATCAGCGCCTCGTTGAATTTGTACAAATCTGGACTATTTCGCCCTGTTTCACAAAAATACAGCATATTTTCTTCTTCTGTTGATTTTTGTGATTGTATGAAAAGTACAAATTTCCGCATCAGAATGAGAAATCTTGCACAAAGGGCCTTGACAAAGGAATACCCATCCTGTATAGTGCGTTTTAACTATTAACCAAGTTTTAGCGGATTGCAATGACGCCCGCAGCGATCTCGTCGCACGAGATCTGGCTGTGGGTTTTTGTTTACCCGGCACCCCAAAATGCCGGTCGGGCTCTATCTTCTTCGTACCCAGCGCTCGCAAGCGGACGAACCCGACCCTTACACGCTCCACGACGGAGCACCGGCGAAGGCACCGCAACGCCTCTTACCCCGCGGTGGCTCCGTTATAGTGTGGTACCTCGCGGCAGGTATGTCCTATACCATCGATGGAACCTGACCGGGCGCATACTTCGCGGCCCGGCCGTTCGCACCTACTCGCGCAGTAGAGGGATGACAAAGATGCACACCAGCCAGAAATTGTCACAACGCGGTTTGTACGACCCCCAGTTCGAGCACGATGCCTGTGGCATTGGTTTTGTGGCCCGCCTGTCGGGCGCGCCGAGCCACGAGATTATTCAGATGGCGCTGACGGCCGTGGGCAATATGGCCCACCGTGGCGGCGTGGCCGCCGACGGCAAGAGCGGCGACGGCGCGGGCGTGCTGACGCAGATCCCGCAGGCGTTTTTCGCCCGCGAACTCCAGCGCCTGGGCATTTCGTACAACGTAGCCGACCTGGCGGTGGGCATGGTCTTCCTGCCGCGCGATGCGGCCGCCCGCGATGCTGCCCGCGAGCTTGTGGCGGCGGCGCTGGCGAGCTACAACCTGCAACTGCTGGGCTGGCGCGCTGTGCCGGTCGATAGCGATGCGCTGGCCGAGCGCGCCGACCTGCTGCTTGCGATCGACAGCGGCACGGCG
>LJCR01000925.1 GCA_001399705.1 Kouleothrix aurantiaca | reverse complement strand
TGGCACGATCAGGCCGTAGTTGCCATCCTCGCGGCGGTACAGCACATTGATCTCGCTGGTGCTGGCGTCGCGAAACACAAAGAAATCGTGGCCCAGCAGCTCCATCTGCTCAACGGCCTCGTCGCTGAACATAGGCTTGACCTGAAACTCCTTGGTGCGCACAATCCGCGGGTTGCGCGTGTCTTCGGCCATGCCACTGGTTTCGGGCTGCGCCTCGATGATCTCGCCGCCCTGCCGGCGCAGCTTGCCGCGCCGCCAGTGCTTGTCCTTATAGCGCTGGATCTGGCGCTGCAAGTTGTCGGAAACAACGTCGATCGCAGTTGTGAGATCGGCGGCGCGCTGCTCGGCGCGCAGCAGAATGCCGTGGTCGCCCACCAGCGTCACCTGGGCGCGGTGGACATTATTATCGGTGCGGCGCTGCTCTTCGGCCACTTCCACCGTCACTTTGCTAATCGTGTCGAGGTAGCGCTCGAGCTTGCCCAGCTTCTCCTTGATGTAGGTCTGGTGGCGATCCGAGACTTTGCCAGTGCGGCTCCTGACGATCAACTCCATGGTGCTTTTCCTTCCCAACCGGCCGGCAGGGAGCCAGCCGATACTGTGAGGTTGCAGCGGCGCCTTTGCCTGCTGAATGCACGAAGCCCTCAGCCGCGCAGATGCGACCGAGGGCTTAAGCGACTAGCGAGAAGGAGCAATGACTCGCACGCAGTAACCACGATTGATGCAAACGCTGTGTGCCATACGTTCGCCTTTCTCTCGCGGCGGCGGCGGGTTGCCCTCGCCAGCCGCTCATGGTTCCATGCACCGCCATTGTACTATGCTGCGGGACGACATGCAAGGCAGATTTCGTGGCGATACGCTAACCGGCAGTGGCGGCGGGCTGGTGTTTGTGCTGCTGATTGTGCTGTTCACGCTGGCGGCTGGCCTGCCGCTCAGCACGTTCGCCACCCAGCTGCGCAACAGCTACACCGGCGCAATGGCGCTGGCCGAATGGCTAGCTGGGCTGGTCGGGCTGGCTGGCTGGTGGGCGGCCCGCGCCCGCCCCGCGCTCGACCCGCTGGCGCAGTGGATGCTGGCGCGCTGGTGGCTGCTGTTCCCGCTGGCCGTCTGGCTCGGGCTCGCGCCAATTGTGACGCTGATGTACAGCACGACGAATCTGGCGGTGCGCCTGCTTGGCTACGACGTGCGCGCGTTCCCTGGCCGGCGCGCCGAGCGCGCAATTGCCTGGGCCGTGCGCCTGCCGCTGCGCCTGCGCCGCCCGGCGCGGCACCGTTCTTGATGCAAAGGCTTGCGGAAGTTCTGGTATCATAGCGCGGCGCGGCGCCGCAACAATTTATTAACACCTACCGTCCAATCGCCAGAACGTAAAGATACCCTGGCCGCCGATGCAGGCGGCCGAAAGCGAGGTTTGTTATGCAGCCACGACTGATGCGCAGCCGCACTGAAGTCATCGTCGCAGGCGTCTGTGGTGGCCTGGCCGAATATTTTGCGATCGACCCGGTGATTGTGCGCCTGATCTTTGTACTGGTGACGCTGACGAGCGGGCTGGGCCTGCTGATCTACCCGATTCTCTGGATTGTGATGCCGAAGGCGGGCGCAACCCCTGCGGCCACGCTGTTCCCGCACGATGCCGAAGAGTGGCGGCGGCGCGCGCAGGCCTTTGGCGAGGAAGCCTCGCAGGTGGGCCAGCAGTTCAGCCGCGAGGTGCGCGAGGTATTGCGCCAGGGCCAGACGACTTCCAGCCAGAGCCGCACGGCCGCGCCGCCGCGCTATGGCGATGTGCCGCCGCCCGAGGCGTACCGCTACGATCCTGTGACCGGCCAGCCGATCAACCCGGCCGACCCGTCCACCGGCAAGACGGTGAACCTGCGGATCGACCCGACCGAGGCGAATCTGGCGGTGCCGCCGCCCATGCCGGCGGTGATGAATACCATATCGCAGCCCTTCAGCGCCTCGTAAATTTCCTCGGTGGTTTCCTCGGCGGCCTTCTGGCCGATCACCGGGTTGCCGCCCGAGCCAAGGCCCTTGGTGAGCTTATCGCCAATGCGTATGCGGATGTCGGCCTGCGAGTGCATCAGCGCCTGCGCGTCGGTGTTGACGGTAATGAACTCAACGCCCTGCACGCCATCCGACACCATGCGATCGACCGCGTTCGAGCCGCCGCCGCCAACGCCAATCACTTTAATCGTCGCGTGCGGCTCGGGCCCGAGGTTGAAGTTGGTGAAATCTGCCATTCGAAAACCTCCTGTTGTCAGTCGTCAGTCGCCAGTCGCCAGTCGTCAGTCGGCGAACTGCCGACCGCACACTGCAGACTGCCCTATGGAAGAAATTCTTTGAGCCAGCCTTTGAAACGTTCGTATGCCGAGCCGCCGGGTAAGCGGTCGGATGGGCCGCCGGATGGTGGGAGCATCGCCATGCCGTGGCGCGAGCCCCAGCGCAGCAGGCCAATGCCGGTTGCAT
>LJCR01000923.1 GCA_001399705.1 Kouleothrix aurantiaca | reverse complement strand
GAAATAGCTGCGCAGCCATCGTGCAGCGCGCCCGCGCCTTCCACTCGACGCCAGTGCCAAACACCAGCGCAGCATCGGCTTGCGCCGTGGGCAGTTTTCGCCAGTTGAGCGCGTGCCCCAGCGCAACAAATCCCACGATCGGCGCCGCCAGGATCCCAAGCACGAATTTGGCAAACTTCATAGCGCGGCAGCCACCCCCGCCAGCACCACCATGCGCCCGTTCGGCGCAGCAATGCGCAGATCGAATGTGCCGGGCGGCATGGCGTCGCACGCGAAACTGCCCAGGTCGTCGACAATCGCGGTGGCGGCGAGCGCGCCGCCCTGGCGAATTTCCACCAGCGCGCTTTCCCAAACATCCTGATCATTCGCGACAAGCTGGCCTTGCAGGGTGGCGCGGCCATCGGGGCGCGGCTGAATGTCGAGAAAGATCGTCACGCCGTCGGCCTCGGCCATGATTGGCTCGGGGCCAGCGCCACGCAAGGCCGCGCCCGCGCCCGCAACAATCTGCGCGAATAGAATGCCGGAATGTGGCTGCGTGGGGAGAAGGACCGGGGCGGGAGCTGAGGCGGGCGTTTCGGCGATCTGGAACTGCTTGAAATCTTCAAGCTCGCGTGAGCAGAGCGCGCACACCGCCAGGTGCTCAGCCAGCACGCTCGCCGTCGCGGCGGGCAGGCGCGTGCTCGCATATTCGGCAAGCTGATCCGGCGATGGGCAATCCCAGCGGTACAGCGTCCCAGCCAGGCGATCTTCCAGAGCACGCGCGGCGTCGAGCCGCTCGGCGCAGGCAGCGCAACCCGCCAGATGCGCCAGCACCTCGGGCCCGGCAGCGCCGTCGAGCGCATCCGAAAGCGCGTCATCACGTAATGGCGGTGGTTGGCTACATTCCATCATACTCACTCGCTGTGCTGGGACGCTGTGCCGATTGTGCTAGTATAAATGCTCCCGCTCGCAAAATATCACAAGCAAGAACCGAGAACCGAGAACCACGGAAGCACGGAACCGAGAACCACAGAACCAAGAACCGCTCTCATAACAGGTGATCGCTCGTTCCCAGCCACCTGCCCACTGCCCACTGCCGCCTGCCCACTGCCCACTGCCGCCTGCCCACTGCCGCCTGCCCACTGCCCACTGCCAACTTCCCGCACGCTAACGCAGCCCCGGGTCGTTGCGCAGAATCCGCCGGATGCGATACAGGTCGATCGAGACGGCGCGCTCGTCCTTCCACCGACCCGGGAAATCGCGCACGATCTCGCGTGGCTTCAACCGCTCGACAAACACACAGCGCGCCAGCAGCTGGTCGCGCTCGTCGGGCAGCAGCTCGGCAACGCGCCGCATCATTTCCTCGGCCAGAATGCGCTGCTCGGCATAATCGTGGTGTGCCAGGTTCGCCTGCGCCTCCAGCGACAGCGTCTGGCTGCGCTGCTCCGCGCGCAAATGCAGCGCGACCGCCGTGAATGCACACTGCTGCAAGTAGCTCAGAATATATGGCAAAGCTATGAAATTTGCGAATTTCGGGCCACGCAATGCAAAGAAAAAACGGCTCCATGCCTGGCTTGCAAAGTACTCGGCGGGCTCGTGCGCCAGCGCAAACTGCGGGTGGCGCAGCACCCAGCTCTGCACCTGCCGCTCGTACACGCGATACACCAGCGTAAACGCTTCTGGCACCCCTTCCGCCAGCGCCCGGCGAAACAGCTCAAAACAAAACTGCGCATCGCTGGATTGCCGCCGATTGAACTTTTCCGTCTCGATCGTACACAGCCGCGCCAATTCCTCGTTCGACATGCCCTGGGCCAGCGTCATGGCGGCACCTCGCGTCGGGTACGTTTCGCTGCGGTTGTCGCAGAATTTCCCTATTGTATACGAAAAATCACCCGCAAATTCACCAACTTGCAGCGTTCAGTATCATGAGAAACATTCCACGCTCCACCACAACGCCCCACCCACCTGCCAACGCCCCACACTCGCCCGAACGTCCTGCCCGGTTTCGCAATCTCGCTTCATGCACTGAGATAGAGCACCATGACTCAACAAGCGTTCGCCACGCCCGCCGAATTTGCCGAAGCCCTGCTTGCCGCGCCTGAGCTGCTGGGCGAATTGGTCGCGCCGCTGAGCGCCGCCGACCAGGCCCGCCGCGCCGGGCAGCTCCAGCGCTTCCTGGCACTGGTGCCGGTGGAATACGGGCGCGGCGTCAGCAACGGCCAGGTCACGCAAGACCTCGAAATCCGCGAAGCAACCACCTTCCGCGATGGCGCAGCCGCCGCCTTTGCCGACCTGCAAACCGCGCTCGACGCCCGCGACCCCGCCGCGACCACACGTGCGGCCGCGCTGTTGGGCACGCTTGAGCAGCAGCTCGCCGCCGCCAGCGCGAACAAAGATGTTCCCGACCCTGACGACGTGCAGGCCACAGTCGACGAACTCACCGCCACGCTGCACGGCGTTATGCCGGCCGAGTGGCAG
>LJCR01000924.1 GCA_001399705.1 Kouleothrix aurantiaca | reverse complement strand
GCCTGGCCGTGCTGGTGAGCACGCTGGGGCTGGGCGGCGGTTTTATTGCCTGGATGATTACCGCTGCCGATAATCTGCCGGTGCTCAACACGCTGGCGCTGAGCCTGGGCTGCCTGCTGGGCGGCCTGAGTTTTATGTGGTGGGGCGAGCTGCTGGTACATCCGCTGGTCGATCTGTGGGATTTGCTGCTGCTGCGCCTCGACGAGCGCGGCTGGTCGGGCCGGCCGCAGCTGCGCAGGCACGCCGCTTTCTGGTTCCCGCAGCACAGCCTGCCGTTCGCCAAGCTCGAAGAGCACCTCGTGCTGGTGGCCGAGCGCGACCCGGCCGAGGGCGGCGCGGCAATCGAGCGTTTGGGCGTCGGGCACCAGCGCTGGGCCGCGCAGGCCGCCCAGATCGAGCTATGCGCGCGCGCGCTGGAGCGCTGCCAGACGATCGACGACATTATCGTAGCGCATCAGGCGATCGGCGGCGGCGAGCTGGATAGCCCGGTGAGCGCGCTCCTGCGCAGCTTCTACCGCATCGGGCAAACCACCCGCGCGGCGATGAACAACAACACGGTGTACCATAAACGCCTGGCGTTTGGCCTGATTGACGAGCAGCTTTGCACGCTGCTGAACGAAATGGCGATCACCAGCGGCATCTACGCGCCGCGCTTCCAGCCGATTGCTACGCAGTGGCGGCGAATTGTGCAGGCGCAGATTGCCGAGCTGGCGGCGGCGATCGAGTACAGCCAGGAGATCGACAACCCGTATATTTTCAGCGTGCCGCTCAACGACCAGCAGGATCTGTTTGTGGGGCGGGTCGATATTGCGGCGCGGATCGAGCAATTGCTGCTCGACCGGCGGCGGCCGCCGCTGCTGCTGTACGGCCAGCGCCGCAAGGGCAAGACCTCGCTGCTGCGCAACCTGGGCCGCCTGCTGCCCAGCAGCGTGGTGCTGCTGTTTGTGGATGGCGAGGGCATCGCCGGCGCGAGCAATTTTGGCGATTTCCTGTTTGGCGTGACGCAGGCGATGGTGCGCTCGGCTGAGCATCACCGCGGCCTGCGCTTGCCGCGCGCCAACTACGATATGTGCCAGGCGCGGCCGTTCGGCTACTTCAACGATTGGCTGGACGAGATCGAAAGCGCGATGACGGCGCAGGGCTACAGCACCGCGCTGCTGGCGCTGGATGAGTTTGAGTCGCTCGATACGATCAGCGACCAGGGGCGCTTTGATGCACGTGATGTCCTGCGGACGCTGCGCCACCTTGTGCAGCACCGCCCGCGCTTCAAGGTGCTGCTGGCCGGCTCGCACACGCTGGAGGATTTCCGGCACTGGGCGACCTACCTGATCAACATGCAGATCATTAAGATCAGCTACCTGCAGGCCGAGGATACCATTGCGCTGATCGAGCGCCCGATCGAGCAATTCCCGCTGTGCTACGAGCCGGCGGCCAGCCAGCTCATCGCCGACCTGACGCGCGGCCACCCGCACCTGGTGCAACTGCTGTGCTACGAGGTCGTTGAGCTGAAGAATCGCCGCGCCGTCGATCAGCGCCGCCTGGTGACGCCCGCCGATGTGGAAGATGCAGTGGCGCTGGCGCTCCAGACCGGCGATTTCTTCTTCTCCGACCTGGCAAACCAGGTGGGCAACGCCGGTATTGAGCTGCTGTATTTCCTGGCCGGGCAGTCCGGCGGCGCCGACCGCGCCACGCTGGCGGCTGCGCTGAGCGCGCCGCTCGACGCAACCCTCGACCTGCTGCTGCGCCGCGACATCATCGAGCTGGTAGATGGACGCTATCGCTTCCAGGTCAAGCTGATTTGCCGCTGGTTTGCGCAGTTCGACCGGGTGCCGGTGCTGGAAGAGCGTGCCGTGGCATAGCGGGTGAGTTTGCAAGTTTTGAATGTTGAATGTTGAGTTTTGAGTTGTCACGAACCTGCGACCTTCCAACTTGCAACTGCGGAACCAAGAACTGGCGTACCGCATACGCCCAACCTGCAACCTGTGGCTTGCAAACCTGTCAACCTGCAATATTCTAACCTGTAACCCCACAATCTTCGCGTCCTTTGCGGTTCATTCTCCTAGTCGTCGGTCGCCGCTCGTCGGCGGTCGCTTGTCAGTGAGCGGCAATGCAAGTAGAAGAACACTTCGACGCAATCGTGATTGGCTCGGGTTTTGGCGGCGCGGTGATGACCTGCCGCCTGGCCGAGGCCGGCATGCGCGTGTGCCTGCTGGAGCGCGGCCGAGCCTACCCGCCCGGCACCTTTCCGCGCAACCCGCGCGCCATGCAGCATAACTTCTGGGACCCGAAGGCCAAGCTGTTCGGCCTGTTCAACATCTGGTCGTTCCGCGGTCTCGACGCGGTTGTGTCGAGCGGGCTGGGCGGCGGCTCGCTGATCTACGCGAATGTGCTGCTGCGCAAACACCCCGAAACCTTTGTGCGTGGCGACCCGAACGACCCCGACGCCGAGGACTGGCC
>LJCR01000922.1 GCA_001399705.1 Kouleothrix aurantiaca | reverse complement strand
GGTGGGGGTGGGGTCTGGTTGGTTGAGTGGGCTGTATTCGAACTTTTCCCCATTGCGTTGCGGTTTACAGGCTTTCCGCGCTACTTTGCGGGCATCAAACAGTGCCTTGGCCTCGGTTTGCACCGTCGCCACATCCGCGCCAATCACGGCGGCGATCTCGGAGTGTGTGAGCGGGTGTGAGGCACCCGCCAGGGCGGCCAGAATCTGTGCCTGCACCGTCGGCGGGGCACTTGGCTGCGCGGGCGCGGGCGTCGGCGCGACACTCGGGGCGTAGGGCTTGCGCGGGGTGCGCCCGGCGTGCTGCCCGGCCAGAGCGGCGTCGGCGGCTTGCAGGTGGTAGATCGTGGTGCGCACGGGTTCACCGTCGCCACTAACCAGCGCCACGCCGCGCGGGAAGGCCAGCGTATCGGGCGGGCTGGCCATGCGCAGCAGGAAGCGCACAGCGACCGGAGACGAGCGGTGAATGATGCGGTAGGAGATGCTTTCGCGGAGCTGGTACACTTTGCTGCCCAGCCCCCACTGCTGCGAGATGGCCGCGATGTGCATGGCCACGCCGCGCCCGCCATTGGCGAGCGTGGTCAGCGTCCGCACGCTGGCGTCGGAAAGCTGCTCGCGGTTGATCAGCTCCATGAACTCATCAATCAGCAGCAGGATGCGCGGCTCCGGTAGGCCCGCGCCCTGCATGCGCCGGTCGTAGATCGTGCCCAGCATCGCAATCAGGTCGTTGATTTCGTGCGGCTGGGTCGCAAAGCGTCCGACCGCGCCCGCGAACGGCTGCACCCGCCGATACAGGCTATCCTGCTTCTGGTGATGCGGGTCGCACACATACAGCAGCGTGCCGCCCAGCGCGGCCTGGGCTGCCAGGAGCGCGGCGCTGGTCGATTTGCCGCTGCCGGTGATGCCGCTAATCGCCACCATGCCCAGCGCGCGGAGGTCAATCGTTTGCGGTGCGCCGTCGGCGTCCCCGACATACCAGCGCGTGCTGCTGCTCAGCCCTTGCGCGCGGGCGGCTTCGAGCGAGGGCGGCGCGCTGGAGACCGGCAGCAGCGCGGCGGGCGCGGCGTCCATCGGCGGCGCGTCGATCACCGTGATCTGCGGCGCGTAGGGGAGCGCCCCGGCCGCCCGCGCCAGCTCAATCCGCTCGTGGGCTTCGATCTGGTGCGTGGCCCAGCGGACGCCGTGGGTGAGCACGCCGTCGCGATGCACCACGGCCCCACCCTGGATGGTCAGGTAGTCACTCTGCCGCGCCAGCGCCCGCGCTGCATAGCCGCGTGCAAACAGGACGCGCAGCCCGGCCACGCCGCCGCCGCCCAAGAGGCCCAGCCCAAGCAGCCCCAGGATCGAGGCGTAGGGCACGAGCGCCCACGCCAGCAGGATGCCCGTGGGCAGGAGCAGGAGGGCAAGCCCACCTGCGAGGTACAGTTTCCAATGCATGTCGCACATCCGTTTCTGTCGGCGGGCTGTGCTATACTGCGCAGCAGTCCGCGTTGCCACCATCAATGCGGGCGTTGGTGCGCGGGGGTCAGCTTCCCCGCGCACCGTTGTGTGTCGTCGTCGGCCAGGCGCGCGTCGGTACGGTACGCGCCTTTCGTCACGCCCGGCGGCCTAGAAGCACCGGGCGGTCTTCGTTGAGCCGGGAATATCGCACTGTGAATACCTCAGCGAGGGGCTGGGCAGGGTCTCGTTAGACCCTCGCGAGGGTCTCAGCAGGGTCTCGTTAGCCCTTGATCAGCCGCTCTTTCCCCTCTTGCACCGCCACCTGCACAATGCTGCGCTTGTCGTCCGCGCTCCGCCCGTCGGCGGTGGCGTCTGGGCAGCGCCCATAGTGCCCCCACAGCTTCGCAGGGGTGTCAGTCGAAAACTGACAGAACGGGCACCCAAACGGCTTCATATCACGCCGCGCCTGCACAGCCTTTTCGGCGTCGTCCGCATCAATCAGGCGGTGTGAGACCGTGGAGTGGAGAAAGACCGACAAGAGCAGGGCGGCGGCGGCAGGGACGATACCTTCAATCAGGGCGGGTGTGCCGCGCACCGCCCATTCGTCGAACGTGGGCCAGCGCACCGCCGCGCCCGCTTGCGCGTCGAACGTTGCGGGCAGTGCCTCTTTCAGCGAGACCATCACACCGAAATAGGCGGAACCAAGCGCGCCAATGGCAATCAGCACGTAGGCAAGCCAGCGCTGGCCGGGGTGCTTCACCGCCACGCCCGCCGCCCCGATGTAGAGCAGCTCGATACCCGTCGCGGCGGCGCTGCCAATAAACCAGCCGCGTGAGGGCTGATAGAACAGGTAGGTTCCGTAGGCACCGACCAGGCCAAAGGCCAGCGTTGCGATCAGCATCAGCTTTTCGCCTTGCGTCATGTCTTTAAGCCAGGCGATCAGCGGCTTGAGGTAGTCGGCATACAAAAGGTGAAGTCGAGCCGTTGTGGTGTTCATTGCGTCTCCTATTCTCTGCTATAC
>LJCR01000921.1 GCA_001399705.1 Kouleothrix aurantiaca | reverse complement strand
CGCTGGCCGGCACCAGGCAGCGCCGGCTCTGGAAGGGGCCGCGAAACACCGGGCTTTTCGCCGGCGTCTCGGCGCGCGCGTTGATGGTGGAAAACTGGGTGCGCGGCTCTTTCGACCATGCCGGGATCAGGCCCCACTGCATCGCGACGAGGCGGTTGGGGCTGTTGCGAACGACCACCGGCATCATCTGGCTGGGGGCGACATTGTAGCGGGGGTGAAGTTCCAGCGGTTCCTGCTGAACATCAAAGCGCTCGGCCACCTGCCCGACCGGCGCCAGCACATAGCGTCCACACATTGCTCATCCCTCCTGTACAAACTCATATGTACGATTGTAGCACATATGTGTGACAGGAAGTGTCACAATCCTTGTTTATTCTTTAGCAGCTGGGTCGGCAATATCGGGGTAGAGCTTTTGCACGCAGCTCGGGCAAATGCCGTGCGAGAAATGCACATCGGCGTAGCGCTGAATATAGCCTTCCAGCTGATTCCAGTAGCCGCTGTCGTCGCGAATCTTCTTACAGCCCGAGCAGATCGGCAGCAGGCCCTGCAGCACCTTCACGCTGTCGAGCGCCTCGCTCAGCTGCTCGATCAAGCGCTCGCGCTCCCACTCGCCCTGCTTGCGCGCGCTGATATCAATGATCTGCGAGACGATATACAAGGGCTGGTTTTCGACATCATAGATCAGCGAAACGCTCAGCTCGGCCCACACCAGCCGCCCGCGCTTATGAATATAGCGCTTTTCAGTGCGGTATGTGCTTTGCTCGCCACGCGCCATCCGCTGATGATTATCCATATCTTTTTCCAGATCGGCGGGGTGCGTAAGGTTACGAAACGGAATGCTCATCAGTTCGGCTTCTTCATAGCCGAGCAGCTTGCAGAGCGCGGGGTTGACTTGAATCCAACGGCCGTCCAGCCCAACCAGCGCCATGCCAATTGCGGCATTACTGAACGCGCTGGCGAAGCGGGCATTGTATTCGTGCAGCTCGGCCTCGACCCGTTCGCGCCGGTGGATATCGCGCCACAGCTCAAGCCCGGTGCTGGCTGCCGCAGCGAGATCGCGCAGTGAAGCGATATCGTCATCGCTCCAGGCGTGTGCGTCTGTGTCGAGCGCACAGAAACTCCCCAATACAAAGCCATCGCCTGTGATCAGCGGAAAGCCCAGGTACGCTTCGAAGCCTTGTTCAATAAATGGCGCGCTATCGATCTCGGCGCTGGCTTCCCGCAGAACAGGGATGATTATTGGCTCGTGCGAGGCAACCATATGCGTGCAGATGCTGTACGAATCGCTTGGATGGTGCGCCAACTGCGGCGAGCCATGCCAGCTCAGAACTTCCTGCCTGTCGGCTTCAATCAGCGAAATATACGTGACAGGCACGCGAAGCACGCGGGCCGCAAGATTGGTGAGCCGATCGAAATCAGTGTGTGCGCTGTTGCCAAGTGGCAGTGCTTCGCGCAGGGCTGCAAGGCGGCGCTCGTCGTGAAGCGCGGTGGCGAGGTGGCTGTGGAGCGTGTTCATAGATGGCCCTAGTGTGGCAGCGGCAAAGTAAACAGGGCATGCCTGAAACCAGGCCGCTCAAGCATGCATATAGATATATACCGGTATATTCCATGAAAAAACGTAGCGGTTTGGTTGCGCCCATACGCCAAATGTATTATGCGTCGGCGGGTTGCGATGGAAGCTTGCCAAACCGCCCGCGACGTTATTGACAAGCACCGCCAGGCTGCGATACGATCAGGGCTGGTGCGCAGAATAATGCGAAGGAACAACAAGCATGGATCTCGCGTTTCGCTCCGAACAGGGGATCGCGTTTCTTGAAGGTGGGCCCGACGAAGGGTGGCTTGTAAGCGCGAACGACGCCGCGCGGGTGATCGAGGCGTGCTTTAGCCATGGCACGCAGACGGTGCTGCTGTACGCCGCCAATTTGCCGATGGGCTTTTTCGACATCAGCACCGGCGAGGCGGGCGAGCTGCTGCAGAAGCTGCGCAACTATCGCATTCGCCTGGCGGTGGTGTGCCTGCCCGGCGAGTTTACGTTCAGCAGCCGCTTCGATGAGATGATTGCCGACGAGGCGCGCGGCACGCACTTCGGCTGGTTTGCGCAGCGCGCCGACGCGCTGGCGTGGCTGCAACGGCTTGCTGCCAGCACCTGAAGCGCGATGCTCGCCGGCGCGCGCAGCTGCTACGCGCGCGTCACCGCCGTCAGGTTCATGGTGAGCAGCACGCCCGGTTTGGGCAGCTCGGCCACGCCGATGACGGTGCGCGCGGGCCGGTGATCGCCCATTCTCTCCACGTAGGCCGCGTTCATTGCGTCGAAGTCGCGCATATCCTTGAGGAAGATGCTAATGTGCATGACATGCGCCAGGTCGGAGCCGACCGAGGCGAGCATGATGGCGAAGGAGTCGAGGATCTGGCGGGTTTGGGCAGTGACATCCGGGCCGGCGAGCTGGCCAGTGGCGGGG
>LJCR01000920.1 GCA_001399705.1 Kouleothrix aurantiaca | reverse complement strand
AATCAGGGTGATGTGTACTGGTACACCTTCAAAGAGCCCGATAAACGGCGGCCCGTGATCATCCTGACGCGTGATTCGGCGCTTCCTTACCTCACCGTCGTGACAATTGCACCCATTACCACAACCATACGGTCTATTCCTTCTGAGGTTGTTTTATCACCAACCGATGGCTTACTGACGGAATGTGCGGCAAATTGCGATAATCTTCAAACAATCGCAAAATCAAAGCTCGGCGGGTATATTACACACCTTGCGCCCGAGAAAATGCAAGAGCTGCGAGAAGCGATCAGTTTTGCGCTTGGCTTTGATGCTCTTGAGTAAGCACAACGCGGCAAGCCTATTCTCCCGAACCTCCACTTATAACCTCTTCACAAACGCCGCATGTCCCTGTAGGATACAACGAGCGCAGACGTATAGAGCGAGAGCATCATGGAATACATTCTGTTTGATCTGCAGTTCTTCCCGCCGGCCCAGGGGCGCTACAGCGTTGCAGTGAATTGCCCGCTGCTGCAGGGCGACGCGGTTGGCGAGTTCGTTTCGCCCGCAGCCGACCCCGACTATGCCGCGCGGTATGCGCGCTTGCAGGCGTTGGATACCGACGAGGATTTGCTGATCGCGCTTGGCCGCCAGCTTTTTGCAGCCTTATTCCAGGGGCAAATCCGCGACGCTTATACTGCCGCCCGCTCGGCGCTGAAGAACGACCAGGGCTTGCGGCTGCGCTTCAATATCGACCCGCGCCAGTTGCCCGAGGTTGCCGGGCTGCCGTGGGAGTTTATGTGCGACGACGAGGAGCAGCCGCTGGTGCTGTACGACACGCCGATTGTGCGCTACCTGCCACGCTTCGCGGCCCCGCCGACGATCAAAACGCCGCGCCCGCTCCGGCTCCTGCTCTCGGCCGCCATCACCGAACCCAAGTTCGACGTTACGCGCGAGCTTGAGCAGGTTCGTTTGACTCTGGGAGAATTCGAGCAGTCCGGCGCGATTGAGGTTGTGGTAGAAGAGCACCTGACCATCGACCGGCTGGAAGAGCGACTGCGCGAAGGCTTCCATCTGTGGCATTTCATTGGGCATGGCAAGCTGAATAGCGATGGCAGCAGCGGCATGCTGGTGTTTGAGGATACTGACGGCGAGGCGGCCGATTTCGGCGCGCGCGACCTGCGGGTGATGCTGAACGATAGTAAGTTGCAGGTCATCATTCTCGATGCCTGTAACAGCGCCCAGCTCACCACCCGCCCGTATCGCAGCATAGCGCCGTCGCTGATGCTTGCAAACATCGGCGCGGTGATTGCCATGCAGTTTGGCTCGCCACAGGAGAATACCCGCCCGTTTGCCCGCGATTTCTATCGCGCACTCGCGGCGGGCGAGCCGCTTGACAGCTGCGTGATGCGTGGGCGCAAAGCCGTGCAGCGCGTATCGCGCCTGCGCAACCCCGACTGGGGCATTCCAACGGTGTACACCCGCGCGCCCGATGCGCAGCTATTCCTGCCTGGAGACACGCCCACAGAAACGCTTACGACGCCTTCAAGCACCGCAGCGCAGCCACCAGTTGCTGGGCAAAATGGCGGCATCAATGTAAGTATTGGGAACAACAATGTGCTGAGCGACTCGCCAATTAGCGTGAACACCGGCGGCGCGCCGCAGTCCAGCAGCCGTGAGCGTGCCGAAGATTCGAGCTATGAGGAACGCGCCGGCGAGCTGAGCACACAACTAGCCGCACTGCGCCAGAAGCGCTCGATGATGCAAATAAAAAACGCCAAGGGCCAGCTCAGTATTGGCGAGCAGCTCGACCTGCAAGATACCGAAAAAGATTTGGACGCCAAGCGCGCAGAACTCCTAACCGTGCGGCAGGATCGGCTTGCCCAGCTCGAACGCCGGGCGGCGCAACCGGGCCGCGCCAGCGATTCCGCGCTCGCCGCCGACCTGGCCGACATGCGCGCAATCGTGGTTGAGGAAACCCTGGCGGTGCGCCAGCGCGAGCTTGAAAAGCAGCAGGGGCTGTTCCGCATCCAGCCCAGCGACCGCGGGCGCGCGCAGGTACAGCAAAAGATCGACGCTCTGCAAGCCGAGATTGCTGACCTCAAGCGCCGCCGCGATGGGTAAATAGGGCGTAGTGCGTAGCCATAAGTTTCTACGCACTACGCCCTACGCACTATTTCTCACTTCACCGCATCTTCGCCCAGAAGCACCACAATATCGGCTCCAACTTCCTCGCCGGGCGGGGCGCCCTGCTGCACCGTCGCGTTGAGCTGGCTGGCCACGCGCTGCGCCGTGCGCGGCTTGTTGTTCACGTTATACACAACAGTTTTTGCCAGGCCAGTTGTCACCGCATTGCCCGCCGGGATCATCGTGAAGCCGGCCTGCTCAAGCTCAAGCGAAATGCGCCCGGCCAGGCCGCCCGTCTCGGTGGCGTTCAGCACCTGCACTGTCGCCGATTCGCTGGCCGCGCTGGGGCGGGTGAGGAAGGCGC
>LJCR01000092.1 GCA_001399705.1 Kouleothrix aurantiaca | reverse complement strand
GGTATCGTACTCATGGGAAGCTCCTGTATCTTCTGGTTGTCTTACAGCACCATGATGCCACAGAGCTTCCTTAACTTTTTACTTGATGCGCATGGGGCTCACGAACCGCGCGCCCCAATCGCCCGGGTGAAGCAAGCCTGCCTCGACAACCGTGTGGCCACTCCAGGCCGACGCTTGCCCATCGGAGCCCCAGACCCGAACTCGAACTGACCGGCGCTCACGAGATTGAAGTGGGGCAAACGGCCACGGCACGAGCACTGACTGATCCGACTCAACGCGCCCAGTTTGGTCTTGAAGTTGGCCATCCAGCCCAGAGACTTCAAGCTCGTAACCGGTTTGGTGCCAAGCTGCCACTGGTGTCCGAACAGTCCAGGATAGTCGCGGCTGGGCCGACCCGATTCCAAGCCCATCGGAGCGATGTTCGAAACGAATCGCGATGATCGTGGTCATGGCGGACCCAATGGCATCGGTTAACTGCTTATCAACTGTCTCCTGCTTCACCTGCTCCTCACTTGTTCTAGGCTGCTCAGCCCGCTGCGGCGCTCTCCCGCGCCAAGCAGGCGATAGCACGCTTCTGCAACAGCGTTTGCAGAGGCTTGATGATCAAGGTCTTCGTAATTAATGCACTGATAGCTCGTACCGCCCCGCCGCAAGTGTGCGCGGCATCTGGCCATCCAGTTCCACCACCACTGGCACCGGTGAGTCGACCGTCACTGAATGAGCGTTCGCCACGACAGTTATCAACCCATGGGGTGTTGGCACGCGCCCCTTGGCCCAGGATAGCTGGCCGAGCCGGGGCGCAATGCGGGCTCTGGCGTACCCCGGCTCGGCTGGAGTTACACCGAGGGTATAGAAGATCATGTCGCGGGTGGGTGTACAGCTCCAACCGTGCGTGTGCGTGCCGAAGTCCCAGCATTCGCCGATGGTGTCGTAGCCGTCCGCGAGAAATTGTGACCAGCGCTGATAGAGCTTGGGAAGCAGATCGGCGCGGCCGACCTGGGCCACTGCATCATGGACAACGTAGCTCATAAACGGCTCGGCCAGAACAATCTCGCGCTCGACATCCCAATCGATCTGATAACGCCCCTCGCGCACCTGCTGCTGCCACTTCTCCATCGACTGCTCGCCTGTTCCCGTGCCCATCCACGAGCGCACCACCAGCCGCGCCCTGTCGGTGATCGTCTCCACGATGCGAAGCCAGTGATCCTGCGGCGCTAGTCCCGAGACGATCGCCAGTGCACCAGCGAGTTGGCTCATTTCGGGGCGTTGCTCGCCGTTCACAATATGATCCACGTACGAATCTCGCTCGGCATCCCAGAACAGCTTGAAGCCATCCGCGATTCGCGCGTAGACGCGTTCTGCCCAGCGCTGCCGCCCACGATCGTCGAGCCACCCCGCCATCTCGGCAAACTCACGCAGCCCACGCGCCCACAGCGCCGACAATACCGCGCTGGTATCCTCGGTCGACACGCTGGACCAATCCACTAGGTTCCATTCGGAGATATCCTTCAGCACACCGCTTGACGTCTGATAGGGCAGATACCAGCGCAGAATCCGCTCGGCCGTCGGCAGCAGCGACGCGACTACTTCCTGGTCGCCACTAAAGCGAAACAGATTATAGAGTCCATGGATCCAGTGTAAGGACCAGTCGGGGATCGTATAGCTGCCGCGCGCCTCGATGTCGCTGACAACTACCATTGGTAGCAGGCCATCCGAGCGCGGCGAGTTGGCGAGTGCCAGGTAACGCCGGGCGAGCCGCCAGTCTGAGTTCGTGGCGAGGTGGACCATCTGGTGAACGACCGGATCGCCCACCCAAGCGCGCTGCTCACGCGTCGGACAGTCGATGAACGCGTCGTGCGAGCACAGCTGCACCGTGCGCTTTCCCGCCACGAAGATGCGATTCAAGATCTCGTCGCTACACTCGAAGCTCGCGCCTGCCTGCCACGGATAGAGCTGTTCCCGTACCGCGAAATGTGTCAGCGTGAGCGGCCCCCATGTGCTATAGATCAGGAGATAGGCGTAACGAAAGCCATTCGAGTCAAACACCTCAAAGCGGTCGTGCTGCCCCCGTGCGATATATCGTGTTCCCGCCGACATTTTGTCCATACTAACGGAGGTTCGGAGCGGATCTTCGGTATATGAAAAGTCGAGCACCGTCCCAGCGGGCGCTTGGATCTCGAACGCCACCAGGCCAGAAACGACATGTCCCATATCAAAGCTCAATCGCACCATTCCGTCGTGGGGAACATCCACGCTGATAGGCAGGCTTGCAGCCGTCATACTCGTTGAGATTGGCACATCGACGATTGCCTGAACGCATGCGATTGGGCCGCCTGCAAGCCGTTCCTGGTGGCCCGCCAATACTTCAACCTGTATCGATTCTGGCGTTCGCACCATCCCATCGAGCTGCGCAATTGGGCGCGGGTAGAGTGGGCCATAGGGATCAGTTGGCGGTTGGCTTCGCGCAAAACCACCCACATGCATCGCCTGCACCACCTGCGCCGCGTTCCAGCCGCAATCATCAAAGTCGACCGCTTGCCAATCGTGTGGAAGACGGCGCGCGTCGAACACCTCGACCGGCACACCACCGCCGTGACTCGTCCCTTCACGCCCAATAATAGACCAGGCATCGGCCTTTTGAGCCTTCCAGCTGGCGTCGCTGATGAGCCAGCCAGTCGCGCTCAAATCGGCCTCGAAGACCAGGATGCCGCTGGTGCCGAGCGTGTTATTCGGCACGGCCGGCATCCAGAAGGACGTTGGCGTGCCGTAATACTTCACATAGATCGCCACCGCATTCACGCCAGGCTGAAGATAAGGCGCCAGGTCAACGAAATCGTAGTGCAATCTGCGTGGCTGGCCGCGGATGGGGCCGCGCGCGACTTCCTGGCCGTTGACGAATAGAGCATAACGCGAGTCGGCTGTCAGGCGAGCAGGTACGCGCGCGGGAACGCGGTCAAGGTGAAAGGTCTTCCGAAACAGGCCGTGGGTCTCCTCGGCTTGCGAATTGACACCGGCCGACCAGAACCCACTCGGCGAGATTGGTTCTTCCGGCACCCAGATCCAGTGGCCGCGCCAGCGGATCTCACGAAAGTCACTCGGCGAAATTGGTGTTGACATGATGAGCTCTAGAGCAAATTATCCCTTGACCGCACCAGCTGTCATTCCGGCAACAATCTGCCGCTGGAAGAAGATATACAGAATCAGCGGCGGAAGCGTGATCAGCACAACGTTGGCAAACAGCAAGTTCCACTGCGAGGTGAACTGGCTGATGAAGCTAAACAACGTCAGTTGCACGGTGACATTCTCTTCGCCAGGCAGAAAATAGAGTGGGTTGGCGAAATCATTGTAGATCGCGACGGACGATACCACGATCAGCGTGATAATCGCTGGACGAAGCAGTGGCAGGATGATCGAAACAAACACGCGCGTCGGCGATGCGCCGTCGATGATCGCAGCCTCGTCGATCTCGCGCGGGATGGTTGTCATGAATGTACGCAATGTGATGGTAGCGAACGGAAGCGCGAAGGCGACCTCGATCAGAATCAGACCGAACAGCGTTTTGTAGATATGCAGCCACTGAAGCAGGAAGATTGTTGGCACCACCGCAGGCGGAATGATCAGGCCGGCTAAGATTACCGTGCCAGCAATCGACGCTGCCCGATCCTGACGACGCTGCATCACATACGCAACCATTGACGCCAGCAACACAATCAGCGTTATTGACGTCACTGTCAGCACCGAGCTGTTCCACATCGCCCGAAACATGCGATAATTGCCAAACACCGCGACATCCTGGATGTTCTGGAACAACTGAAACTGGCTCGGCCAGGTGAACTGGAACAGCGCGGCTTCCTGGCGCGTCTTCGCGGCGGTCAGCACGATGAAGATGAACGGCACCACGAAGAAGATGCCGAGCAACACCAGTCCGATCGCGTCGATCCAGACGCTCGCAATGAAGCTGCGCAGCCTGGCAGCGCCCGACTGTGATGTCTCAGAAAGACGACCAGTAGCGTCGATTCGCCCACCGCTCGTAACATTCGAGGTCTTCATAACTCCAGCTCCAATCGGTTAAAGGCCCGCGTCAGCGGGTAGACGATGATCGTGACCAAAATGAACAGCACGACATTACCAGCCGTTGACAAGCCGTAGAACCCGGCTTGATACTGCTTGAAGATCACTGATGTCAGCACATCCGAGGCAAAGCCGGGGCCGCCGTGAGTCATCGTCCAGATCAGGTCGAATGAGCGCAGCCCACCAATGAACGAGAGCAGGATGACCGTGAAGGTAGCGTTGCGACTGATCGGCAGGATAACATGCCGGAATGCAACCCAAGCCCCCCCTTCGAGCTTCGCGGCGTCAAAGTATTCCAATGGGATGGAGAGAATGCCGGCGCTAAAGATCACCATCGCGATGCCGATGCCCTTCCAGACGTCGACCAGCGCAACCGAGTAGAGCGCCAGGCTGGGGTTGCCCAGCCAGTCCGGCTGCGGCAACCCCAGCGCGCCGAGGGCGGTATTAATCAGCCCATTTGAGGGCTGCATGAGCGTGGAGAAGGTGATGCCGACTGCGACAGTACTCACCAGCACGGGAAAAAAGACGATGCTGCGGAACAGCCCCTTAAGCCGAATCGCCGAAGTAAACAGCACCGCCAGTGGCAATGCAATGAGCACCTTAAGCCCGCTCGTGATCACAGCGTAGATCATCGTATTGAGTAGGCCAGCGACGAGCTGAGGGTCACGCAAGAAATCACTATAGTTCTCGAACCCAATAAAGGTCGAGTCGAACAAGGTCCACCGCGTCAGGCTAAAATAGAAGGCCAGTGCCGTTGGGATGAGAAAGAACACACTGTACACCAGCGCAGCCGGTAGATAGAACCAACGCGGATAGGTATGCAGGAGGATACGTGGCTGTCTTTGCTGTATCATAGAACCTCACCATATGCTGGGCTGAGTTTCAGGAGTGAGCGAGCCCCACTCCTGAAACGTCCCCTACCGTTATAAGGTTGTTCTTACCAGCCGGGTAGACCAAGCTGCTTGGCCTGCTTGGCCACATCGTCATCGTAGTTCTTGGCTGCGTCCTGGGGCGTCATCTGGCCGGAGCCGACCGCCACGCAGATTTGCTCGAGGTTCGGACCCTTGACCGGCGAGAAGAACTCTAGCGCAGGCACAGCTTTTCCAGCATCGATATACGCCTTGAGATCCTTCACAATGGTAATCACATTGTCGGGGAGCTTGGCGCCCTTGATCATGTATGGACCCTGCGGCGGCACTTTTGCGGTAATGACGTCGGAACCCTCGACCGAGGCGATGAACGCCACAAACTGCTTGGCCGCGTCGATATTCTTACTGGTCTTGGGGATATAGGCTCCGCCGGGGAGCCAGATCGTTGCACAATTCTTGGATGCGTCCGTGCCCGGTATCCCAAAGAAGCCAATATCGTTGATTTTGTCGGGCGCGTTGGTCTGAAGGGTGGAGGCTACGAAAGACAGGATCGGGTACTGGACGGCGTCACCATTCGCCAGCAAATTGATTCCCTGATCGAATTTGGTGGTCGCATAGTCCTTCTGATACCAGCCCTTCTGGTTGCCTTCCTGGAGATAGTTAAAGCCCTGCGCTGCCGCCGGCGTCGACGCGAGCTTGATTTTGTTGGCAGTATAGTCAGCGTCGAAATTGGGCATAGCCTGCTTGATGTTGCAGTAATCGGCGAGTACGAACAGCTGTGAGGTCCAGCTGTCACCATAGGTCTGCAGAACTGGGGTCTTGCCAGCCGCCTTGATTTTGTCGTTGTTGGCCTCGAACTCGGCCCAGGTCTTGGGCACGCTCAACCCGAGCTGCTCATAAACCTTCTTGTTGTAGAGGATGCCGCCGCCCATGGCGGTGCCAACCGGCGCGCCAGGCGGGCGCATCTTCTACGTCGCAAGCGACGGCAGCGACACAAACCCTGGCAGCCTGCTGCAGCCGTTCCGCACCGTCGGCAAGGGCCTGGCCGCGCTGCAGGCCGGCGATACGCTGCAGGTTCGCGGTGGCGAGTATGTGGAAACTATTGATTTCAAAGCTGCAAAAGGCAGCCCAAACGCACCAATCACGCTGATGGCCTACCCCGGCGAGCGCCCGGTGATCCGCGGCCTGCTGTGGCTCAGCGGCGCCGACTACTGGGCGCTCGACGGCATCAGCGTCACCTGGCTCGACGGCACCAGCTCCAGCAACCACATGGTGAAGATGAGCGGCGGCACCGGCTGGTCGATCCGCAACTGCGAGTTCTGGGGCGCGCACTCCTACGCCGAGCTGCTGATCAGCGGCGGCGCGACCAGCTTCTACGTTGGCTACAACACCATGCACGACACCTACCCCTCAAACGCGACCAACCAGGATCACCTGATCTACGCGAACAACGCGATCGGCGGCGTGATCGAGCACAACCTGCTCTACAACAGCCCAAATGGCCGCGCGATCAAGGTCGGCTCGACGTCGTCGAATGTCGATTACCCGCGCAGCATCACCATCCGCTACAACACTTTGTACAACAACATGGGCCCGTCGAACATCCAGTTTTCCTACGGGGCGAACAATAACGAGGCTTACAGCAACATCTTCCAGAAGCCCGCCGCCGGCCAGTACAACACCACGTCGAGCAACCTGGCCGCGCTTGCCGCGAATACGGTCTTCAACAACATTGGCTGGGATTCGGTTGGGGTGGTTGAGCCGGGCGACCCGGGGCTGCTCGACGGCGGCGGCAACCGCCAGCTCGACCCGCAGCTCGACATTGCGGGCGGCACGTACATACCGCAAAGCACCGACGCGCAGAGCTACGGCCACCTGGCGCCATAAAGGAACCATACGATGAAACGATCACTCCTGTTTCTGCTGATCGGCATTGGCCTGCTGGCCTGGGGCGCCGGGCAGCTTTATGCGGGGCGCGCAGCCGCCGAGCCACAAGCCGCCCGCACCTGCGACGAGGTGCCAGCAACAATCGTCGGCACTGCGGGCGACGACGTACTCACCGGGAGCAACGGCCCCGACGTGATTGTCGGCGGCGATGGCAGTGACACTATCAACGGCGGCGGCGGCAACGACCTGATCTGCGGCGGCCATGGCGCCGACGTGCTCAACGGCGGCGGCGGCAACGACACGCTGATGGGCGAGGACGGCGACGACACCGTCATTGGCGGCGGCGGCAGCGACCAGCTCATGGGCAACGATGGCACCGACAGCTGCGATGGCGCGCAGAACGGCGATACCGCCTTCAGCAGCGACTGCGAGACGCTGCGCAATGTGGAGAATGTAGTGAAGTAGCGCCGCTTGCACCTACGCGCCTGTGTCGTGCGGCCGTGCGAAAATTTGCTATAATCGTGCTGTTCCTCAGGATCGCTCCATGCAACGCAATGGGGGCAGCATGAGCACAGCACAGCCAAATCCACGGCCATATTTCCGCACGCCAAGCATTTCGCCCGACGGACAGCAGCTCGTCTTTCTCTACGCCGCCGACCTGTGGCTCGCGCCGATCGGCGGCGGTGGCGCCGAGCGCATCACCGCGCACCGCGCCGGCAACAGCGCCCCGCGCTGGTCGCCCGATGGCCACCAGCTCGCCTTTAGCTCGTGGCGCGCCGGCCCGCCCGACGTGTATGTGCCCTCGCTCGACGGTGGC
>LJCR01000919.1 GCA_001399705.1 Kouleothrix aurantiaca | reverse complement strand
GTTTCACGCCGGCACCGCCTGGGAGAACTCGGAAGTGGTGACGGCGGGCGGGCGCGTGCTGTGTGTCGCGGGCCTGGGCGCGAGCCGCGCGGCCGCGCTGAGCCGCGCCTACGAGGCAATTGACGTACTCAGTTTCGACGGCATGCAGTTTCGCAGCGATATTGGCCGATGATGCGGATCGCGGTGTTTCTTTCGGGCAGCGGCACCAACCTGCAAGCGCTGCTCGACGCGCAGGAAGCCGGCACGCTCGGCGCAGAGGTGGCGCTGGTGCTGGCCGACCGCGCCGATGCCTATGGCTTGCAGCGCGCATTGGCGCGCGGGATTGCGTGCGCGCACGTGCCCTTGCCGAAAGCGCCCGCCCCTGAGCGCGCTGCTGTGCGCGCGGCATGGGAAACGCGCCTGCTCAGCGCGTGCTGAACGCATTCGAGTACGACCTGGTGCTGCTTTCGGGCTTTATGCGCGTGCTCTCGGCCAATTTCCTGGCCGGCTGCCGCGCGCCGGTGGTGAACCATCACCCGGCGCTGCTGCCCGACCCGGGCGCGCCCTTTGATGCGTCGGCGGCACGCGGCGGCGATACGTTTACCACCAGCGCGGGCGTGGTTCTTCCCGCACTGCGCGGCGCGCATGTGGTTCCCGATGCGCTGCGCCTGGGGCTGCCAATCACCGGCTGCACGGTGCATTACGTCACCGCAGCGGTGGACGACGGCCCAGTGCTGGCGCGCGCCGAGGTGCCAATTCTGCCCGGCGACAGCGAGGCCGTGCTGCACGAACGCATCAAGGCCGAAGAGCGCCGCCTGCTGGTGCAGGTGGTGGCGCAGCTGGCGCGCAGCGCGGCGCTGGCGTGACTTTCGATTGGGTGATCCGTCTTGGATACTGTTATTCCTGAAACGAAGCCGCCGCTTCGGGTGGTTTGTGGGTAGCGCAGCAGCAAGCTGCATAAAGGAGCATCAGCTATGGACGAGCTTGTGAAGGTCATCAGCGAGCGCACCGGCCTGCCGGCCGACCAGGCGCGCGGCGCGGCGCAGGCAGCGGTTGATTTCATCAAGGCAAAGCTGCCTGAGTCGATGCAGGGCTATGTCGATATGGCGCTCAACAGCGGCGCAATCGACGACGTGGCCGGGCAGGCGGGTAACGTGCTGGGCGGGCTGTTCGGCGGCAAGCAGTAGGGTAGTACGTGGTGCGTAGTGCGTAGGTTTGAATAAAATTGTCAGCCCTGCGCTGCATGCTGCACTGTTCGAGCCGCCCTTCGATACGCACTGCGTGCTACTCAGGACGGAGAGCCATCGTTTTTATACCAAGTTCGGGTAATTACTTTTGTCATTCTGAACCCTTCGGCTACGCTCAGGGTAAACTCCGCGTTAGGGAATCGAAGAAACTTCTATTCACAGTCGCGAGAGGGAGCGTAGCCTCGCTCAGCACGACAGCGGCGGCATCCTGAGTAGGCCGCTAGGCCGTATCGAAGGGTGCTGTTCCTCCATGAACAACAAAAAAGGCGAAGCCGCAGCCTCGCCAATACCCCGTTCACCAATGGTATACGCCGCCCGCTACAGATCGCGGCCGCCATTCGCGCGCACGCTGCCAATTGCCAGCGCACTGCCCACAATCACCAGCCCCAGGTAGGCCAGCAACACCAGCGGCGGGCCTTCTTCCGATGTGCCGGCGCTTGGTGGCGTGCCGCCCGGCTGCACAATCCCACTAAGCAGCAAGCCCTGGCTATTGGCACTGCTCACCGCACTGCGCGCCTGCTGAGCTGCACGCCCTGAGCTTTGGGCCGCGCTCGTGAGCCGCGGGGCCGTGAAGCCGGCGCTTAAAACCACCACAAGAATTGCAACAACCGCAATCGCCATCCTGGCCATGTCATCCTCACGATACAATAAGCATCTATTTACAGGTCGCAGATTAACCCAGCATCAAGCCGATGCTATGATTTTGGAAAACCTACCTACGCGCAATGCAAAAGTCGTGCCACCGTGCCCCGCCTGTGCCCACATCCTTCGCGCCCGGCGCAGCAAGCGCGGGAAGAAAGAATCACCAAGGCGGGGAAGGTTCGCAGGTTGCGGCCTGGGCGAACCAAGATTCGCCCGTACATGGTAGCGTATAGCGGCGAATCTTGTGTTCGCCCAAGTCCTGAAGTTCTACCGTCTGGGCGTAGAGCAATACACCCTTCTTCTTTTTTGCCGCGCAGCGCCAGGAGATGGTATACTCAGGCTGCACTGCGGCATGGAGCCGCTGCACGAGGTTTGGTGGGGGCAATGGCCGACGAGCTACGCATTAATATGCTTGGCCCGCTGCACATTATTCGCGGCGGCCACGCCCTGCCCGAAAGCGTCTGGCGCTCGCGGCAAGAGCGGCGGCTGCTTGGCATTCTGCTGGCCGCGCGCGGCCGCCGTGTCTCGTCCGAGCAGCTGATCGACTGGCTGTGGCCCGAGGCGCACGCGCACGCCGCCGCCACCACCCTGCGCAGCACGGTC
>LJCR01000917.1 GCA_001399705.1 Kouleothrix aurantiaca | reverse complement strand
CGCTTGAGCTCGGCCAGCGCTTCGCTGCGCGTAAATTCGTCGGGGCCGTAGAGGAGATAGATCATAGTGTTGAATGCGAAATTTTGAGTTTTGAACTGCGCTGTGTTCTATTCAAAACGCAGCACTGAGCACTCAAAACTCGAATTGGAAAAGCCCTACGGCAGGCGCAGACGGGATCGTTTCGAACCTGCCAGAAAGCAGGTGGGTGCCCGCCCGCAGGCATCTGCGGCCCGCCGCATATCCTGCATTGGAGCAAGGCTCCCTTCGAAACTGTGTTGGATCGAAACAACACCCGCCCACACTCAGCGTAGGGCACCGGGATGATAGCATGGCCGCCGACTTTGCGCAACCTGCCGTTGCCACGGTAGCGCCGCTATTGTTTCCCTGCCAGTGACAGTGGCGCACCCCTCAACACCGAGCAGAATGGCTGGCGCGCGCCAAACCCTCGACGTTGCGCCAGTAGAGCGATCAGACTCCCCGTTCAATCGCTCAGACGCGCCGCAGCACGTGGAGCAGATATTCCTTGCGATTGAGCGGGTTGTTGTCCGAGCGCGGGCGCGTCGGCGGGTCGCTGCGCACGGGCGCGTAGTGGTCGAACGTGCTTTCCAGCAATCCTTCGCCGCGGGTCAGGCCGGGCAATTGCTGCTGGAGCGCGTGCACCTCAGCCGCTGGAATATCGCCTTCAAGGACACATGCCGTGCCGCGCATCACCGGCGCGCCGGGCACGATCTTGAGCTGCGCGGCCAGCCCGGGCGGGGCGGGCAGCACTTCCTGCGCCAGCACGCGGTACGTGAGCGCGCCAGCGGCCTGCCCTTCCTCAACGAAGCGAAACGGCGCGGCGTTGCTGTGCGGCGCGCGCACAAACGAGCCAACCCCGTGCTCGGCGTCGATCAGCTCCTCGGCGGCAAGCTCGGCCAGCGCGCGCCGCACCGTGCCGCGCGCCACATCGTAGCGCCGGCACAGCTCGTCTTCGGTGGGCAGCTGCGCGCCGGCGGCCAGCTCGCCCGCCAGAATCGCGCGCCGCAGGTCGGCGGCGAGCTGCTGGTATTTGGCAAGTGCGTGTCGGGCCGGCGCAAGCATGCATGAAACCTGTGACGTGTCGTTTTGGAAGAATACCGTGGGTGAGATGATGGGAAGTTGTATAGACAACTATACAACATAGATAGACCAGAGTCAAGCGGCAAAACGAAGACGCGAATGCTTTATTGAAGCCCCAAAAATTAATCCACAGAGTGCGCAGATTACACAGATTTGAGTCTATTATCTGTGTAATATGCGCACTCTGTGGAAGGATCGCTTTCCCAGCGCAGAGCATGAATATAGTTAGCTGGGTATTATCGCCAAGCGACTATGGTCAGTCGTCGGTGGTCGGTCGTCATTACCCTAGCACATACGCGTCCGCCTCCGCACTCCACACCGCCCGCACCGACTGGTTGCCCGGCGTGCCGTCGCTAGCGATCGGGGTGATGTACAGGCTGTGCTGCTCGCCGCCGTACACAATCACCAGGAAACCGGGATTCGGCTCTTCGCCCTGGCCCATCAGCAGCAGGCGCTCGTGCTCGTTGTTCAGCGCAACCGGGTTGAGGTGCAGCAGCCCGCGCGTGTTCGGCAGGGTGCCCTGCTGCACAAACAGCTCCTGCGCAACCACCACCGCGACGATGTTTGGGTCGTTAAAGCCCGTCGGCGTGGTGATTTTCACGCGCCCGGTGCGGTAGCTGATGTTCTCAATCACGCCGTCGTTATTGACATCGGCGGTCAGCGCCATATGAACTTCCTGGCCATCGGGCGTTGGGTGGGGCATATCGCCAACCGGCCGGTTCGAGCCCGCGACCTTCCAGGTGTTGTTTTGTAACACCACCGTGAACTCGCGCGCTTCCTGCAGATCACTAAACGTCAGCTGAGCAGGGATGAACAGCGCGTCGGCCGGGCGGTCCAGCGGCTCGCCGACATCAAACGATTCCAGCGCGCTGTTGGTCATGCCCAGCACCTGGGGCAGCGTTTCGCCCTTGACCAGCCGGGCATACAAGTCGGCGCTCACGAATGCGCCTGCGTCGCCGCCACTCTTGTGGGCGCTCAGCATGTCGCGCACGGTCTGCACGGCGGCGCTGCGCGGCGGAACCGGCTGCGTGGCAGGCATGAAGGCGAACGGCGCGGCGGCTAATGCCTGGTTGGCGTCGTTCATCACGACCAGGTTCAGGCTGCCGGCTTGGATAATATCCCCCGATGGCAGGCGGTCGGGCATCACCAGCTCGGCGGCCCATGTGCCCTGCGCGCTAACCGTGGCAGAAACCAGCACCTCGCCAAGCGGGTTGGGCATGCCCAGGCGCACCACAATCGGGCCGTTGGCGGCGAAGTTCCAGCCGTTTAGGCTCACGCGCGTGCCGGGGCCGCCGTTTTGCGGTGTGAAGCTAAAGGTTGGTACGCCGGGCGCGGGTTTGGCGGTAGGCTGGCCGGGCGCCGGCTGAGCGGTTGGC
>LJCR01000918.1 GCA_001399705.1 Kouleothrix aurantiaca | reverse complement strand
GGCGCGCAGGTAGCGTGGGCGCCGCGGGCGCCCCCACCTCGTCCATCGCCCGCACGCCGGCCAGCTCACGCTCCAGCTCCCAGAGACCGTCAAACGGGCCGTGGAAGCCGTACAGCGCGTGCCTGGCGTGGTAGTGGTACTCACGCCGCGCGATCTGCCAGCCGCGCTGATGGAGCCGCGCGAGCGCCGCGTCCTGCTCTGCGGCGTAGCGGATCACATAGCGGCCGCCGACGGAGCCGATCCGGTGCCCGGTCGGCGCGTGATGCGCCTCCCAGCGCTGCGCGTGGTGCTCGTCGGCGATCAGCGACCAGCCGCGCTCCTCCAGCTCAGGCGGCAGCACCGGGATAGTGCTGAGATTGGCGATCGCCTCCTCGACGTGTCCGGCCGCGGCGGCCTCGATCTCGGCGACAACCTCGCTGCGCTGGACGCCGTCGCCGATGGCTTCGGCGATCTGCCGTGCCCGGGCCAGCACCGCCGCGCGGTTGGCGCCGGCTTCCAGGAGGCCGTGGAGCACGCTCTTGACCAGGTCCTCGCGGTGATCGTCGTCATACCAGCCGCGTGTGACCTCGGGCAGCATTTGCGTGGCCAGCAGGCTGGCGGCGACGGCCCGGCGCGCGCAGCGCTCGCGGTGATCGTCGCGAAGGGCCGGCAGCGTCGCGCCCGGGTCGAGCGGGACAAATGTGGCCACCCAGCGCTGGCCGTCGTGCGCGATGCGCCAACCCAGCGCGGCAGCCTGTCGCTCGGCGTGGCCGGCGTCGTCTTCCGGCTCTTGCGGCGCGCCTGCCGGCGTGGCCACAGGCGCTTCACGCTGATCGGTCGCGGGGGCCGCGTCCTCGACAGCCAGGCCATCACTGCCCGGCTCGGCTACGGCCGGCGTGAAACGCCCCGAGTCCGCGCGCACGTCCGCCTCCAGCCGCTCCAGTTCCGGCCAGAGCGTGGTAACGATATAGCGGCGATTGAACACATAGTACGTGTGGCTCACACGGACGTTGTCGCCTTCGCGGGCGAACAGCCAGCCATCCTCGCGCAGCCGCGCGATGCGCTGGGCCAGCGGCGCTGTGGTGTTCGGCAGCCCGACCAGGCGCACGCAGTCTTCCAGCAGCGTGATAAACGCCGCGGCGTCATCGCGGTCCATCGTGCGCTGGTCGGCGCCGCAGGAGAGATTCACGACTGTCCCGTCGCCGTCCAGGGTCCAGCCGACGGCGCGGGCGCGGACCGCCAGATCGTCTTCGGCCCCTTTCGCGCGCCGAGCGTTGGACTCGGCGATACCGCTCGCGTTGATCGTCAGCGGTCGCCCGCCGCGCATGGTCGTGATCACGCCGGACGGCGCGGCCGGGGCGGGGTTTGCCACGCTCAGGCCCGTCGGGTCGGGCCGCCTGAGGACGCGGCCGACCTGCCGGTGGTTGGTGTTGCAGATCCGGGCGATCTCGCGCTGGGACGGCTCGACGTCGGCGCCATGCGCGACGCGCAGCCGCTCCCGCAGACGGTGATAGGTGGTCCAGACCGCGAACGCCAGATCCTGATCGGTGCGCTTGACGCCGTGATCGGCGTTGGCGCTTGCCGCGAGATCCAGCGCGTCGTCGAGCGTGCCCTCGCGGACGATCGCCCAGATGTGGGTGTAGTCGCAGAGGTCGGCCGCCGCGAGGCGGTGAAAGGCGTCCCAGGGGTACCAGGCATCAGCGGCACTGTCGTGGACCACCTCGATCGGCGGCGGGGCCTCGCCGTCCAGCAGGCGCTGGCGGTAGCGCTGCACCTCGTTCCAGTCGAGGCGCGCGTAGCGCGGATCGACGCTGTCGTCGTGATCGCGGGGGGCGCGCATCTGCGTGCCCGCGACCCGGTCGAGCCGCGCGATCTCGACCAGCACCGAGTCGGGATAGCGTGAGTGCCTGTTCGGCCAGCGCTGCGGCCCACCCAGAACGCCGCCGTCAAGCCGGCGCGGCGCAGGGTTCAGCTCGTCCAGATCGGCGCCCTCGGCCAGCGCCTGGAGCTGCGGAATAGTCACCTCGTAGCGCTCGTCAGGGTCCTCAGCGCGCGCGATCTGCTGGTACCATACACGGCCGCGCCGCTCGCCCTGCACCCACCGCCAGGGGCAATCCGGCCGATCGGGCCAGGCGCCTAACGCGAGCGGAAGGTCGGAGGTCGCGTAGGTGATCCCGATCGAGGTGGTCGCGTCG
Organism: Kouleothrix aurantiaca; assembly: GCA_001399705.1. Classification (GTDB taxonomy): domain Bacteria; phylum Chloroflexota; class Chloroflexia; order Chloroflexales; family Roseiflexaceae; genus Kouleothrix; species Kouleothrix aurantiaca. The sequence continues at coordinate 300 of LJCR01000918.1, read as the reverse complement.
AGACGCCGGATATGCTCCATGATCGTCCGCTCGCAGGCGCGGCAGTGGTCGCCGTTGTCGTCGTGAGCGAGGCGCCCGCGGACGACGATCGGCGCGGCGCAGAAGGGGTACCACGAGATTGACGTTTCGTCGGGGCCGCTCACGCTGCTCCAGAAGTGCGCCGGCCCACCGACCTTCCGCCGCCGCCAGAGGCGACCGGCCAGGCCGGGAATTGTGTCCAGGTCGATCGCGGCAAGGTCGATCGCGGCAAGGTCGGGGGCCGCCGCCCCCTGCCCGGATGGGCGCGGGCGGAGGATCGTG
>LJCR01000914.1 GCA_001399705.1 Kouleothrix aurantiaca | reverse complement strand
GGTCGTCGATCTTGCGCCAGTGCCGTGGCAGGATGCGGATCGAGATCGTCGGGCCGTCCGGCGAAGCCGGCGGCCGGGTCACCGCGAAGCGCAGCCGCCGGTCGGCCGTGCCGAGCATCGCGTGCTTTGGCCACAGATTGGGGTTCTGGAGGCTGATCAGCCCCGCGCGCAGCAGAAGCTGGCGCTGCACGAACTCGATCCACTGCTGGTGTATCCGCACACCGGTCGGCATCCGCTGGCCCTCGTCAATCACCATCACGTCGCGGCCAGGCCCGTTGATCAGAATGTCCGAAATCTGGGCGTTGACGTCGGACTGAAGCCAGGACTCCAGCGGCCCGTACCACGCCAGGCGCGCCCACTCCTCTGGGGGAAGGCCGCCGGGGAGCCCGGCACGCGCAAGCGCGTCCTGGACGGGCAGCTTCCAGTCGAACCGGTTGGTCCGGGTGAGCTGGCGCAACTCATTCAACCGTGTCTCCGTCGCCGGAAGGGTTAAGACTGTCATCATCGTTCTCCGTCGCGTTACTACGGTTTGGCCGTGGTTGTCGGCTCGGGCGCGGCGGTCGCCTGGGGAGCAGCAGTCGCCTGCGCGCCAGGAATGCTGCTGTTGCTGCCTGGGATCTCGCCGTTGCCGGGGATCGCCGTTGCAGCCGTGCTGCCCGGCAGATTGCTGCCGCTGTTCATCGCCGACGTATTGAGTGTGGTCGTATCGCTAATCGGGGCGGTCAGGCGGTCCAGGGTGACCGCGGCGGCGTCGAGCTTATCCATCGGCACCAGCGGGTCGCTGGACTGGCCGTAGCGTTCGCCCCAGAGCTGGCTGCCGGACGCCTGCAAGGCCCAGACTGCGTGCGCCTGGTACGGCGTTACTTCCAGGTAGGCGGTGCCGTTGTCGATGTAGAGCACCGGCACGCGCTCCAGGAAGCGGCAGGCGTATGCGCGCATCTGCTGCCCGGCCTGCGGGGCGTTCGGGTCGACGGCCGGCGCGGGCGCCTGCTGCGCGGCCTGCATCTGGCCGCTCTGGATCGGCACCGCCGGCACGGTGGTCATGCTCACCAGCAGGCCCGCCGGTGTCTGCATGACCGTACCGCCGACCTGGTTGCACAGGCGCGGGTCGGTCGAGGTGAAGCCGAGATTGACCAGGTCGCGGTCGGTCAGCGGTCCAATTGTGCTGGTCGCGAACGGAACCGGAACCATATTTTTGTGCAGCTCGCGGCCGTTCGGGTAGACCGGGTGATCCGGCGCGACCGGCAGCAGCATGGCCGTGTTGAGTAGGTCATTCTGGCCGAGGTCGCGCGCGGCCCACTTGCCGATAACCAGGGACGGATCGGTAAGTCCGGCCATCTGGACCGGCCGGTGCAGCGGCAGTTCGATCGTCGCCAGGTCCTCGGCGACAATTTGCTTGCCGTACGCGATCGGGCGAGCGACGATGACGACCTTCTCGGTGCGCTGCGACTCAATGTAGCCGTAGGCGGCGGCGCCAAGCGCCACAACCAGGCCGGCGATGAGCAGCAGCACCGGCACCAACTTCGACTTCTTCGGCGCCAGCGCGCTGCTCAGCGTTCCAGGGGTTCCAATAGTGGTTGCCATTACTGTGGGTTCTCCTCAATGGTTGAATTACTACGGGACGGCATCAAGCGTTGATGCGGCGTCAATCTGCGGTGTCCACTCTCCCCAGCCGAGCAGGCCGGTCATGCGCGGTTTGAGGGTCGCGCAGACCATCGGAGTCGTTGCCGAAACCGACGGGTGACCGTTCGGGAACGTACATGTGCCGCCATTCGGCAGCACCGTCCAGGTCACCTGGCTTGCCACCGCGGCGGGTGTCTGGACCATGCCGCGCAGGCCGGTCAGGTTGATAATGAATGTCCGCTCGGCGACATCCTTCACGCGGGTGTCGTCCAGCGACTGGCTGTTTTCCGCGAACGCGCTGTAGCGGAAGTTCTGGACCGACGAGCGGGTCGCCTGCTGGAGCGCGTCCTCGATCGCCGCCTTCTCCCAGAAGCGCTCGCCAATCTCGATACAGGTCAGGACGAACGCGATCAGGAACGGCAGGATGAGCGCGACCAGCACCAGCGATTGGCCGCGGTTCCGATGTCGCAGCGCCGCGCGAAGCAGCGATCGAGCGTCGCTCATTGCTGATCCTTTTCTGCCGCGCGCGTCGTGCGCATGTCCGCACGCACTTTGTCGAACATGGCGATCGGCGCCCAGACCTCGTCCAGGTACTGGATGCGCACTTCCACCGCGTCATAGCGCCGGCACGGGTTGCGCACGGCACCGGTCGTCGGGTTGGTGCAGGTCACCGTGATGGTGGCCTTCTCGGCATTCGTCGTCATGCCCGAGTCCAACACAAGCTGCGCCGTCTTCGCAATCGAGTTCTCCGGCGCCTGCGCGGCAGTCGCGACGTTGCCGCTCGACCCGTCCGGCCCGCCGATAAGCGCGGCCTGGTGGGCGGAGGCGCGTACGGCCTGGTTCACGGTGTACTG
>LJCR01000916.1 GCA_001399705.1 Kouleothrix aurantiaca | reverse complement strand
GCATAATCCCACAGCACGGTGCGCAGCTTGGGTTCGGCGTGAAAGCAGATGCCGTGGTCGATCGCCCAGAGCCGGCCGTCGTTGCCCTTCAGGCAGTGGCCGCTCTTGCGGTCGGCGTTGTTCGCCAGCACATCGAAGGCCGCCAGCTGCTCGATCGCCGCGTCGAAGCCGCCTTCCTTCTGCATGGTAAACAGGTGCGACTCGTGGTCGGCGTCGATGAACAGCTGCAGCGAGCCCACGCCATACGGGCCGTCGCGCAGCACCGTGGGCGGCACGAGGTTCCAGCCCAGCGCCGCGTTCAGCACATAGGCGGCCACCTCGCGCTGGCAAAGCGTGCCGCGCGAGAAATCCCAGAGCGGGCGCTCGCCGCGGCGCGGCTTGTAGACGGCCAGGCCCTGCAGGTTGCCGTGGCGCACGGTGGTCAGCAGGGTGTAGTTGCTGCTCCACGGCAGCACACCCTGCACCTCCAGATCCCCTGGGCCAGCAGCGTCAGGATATCAGCGACGTTTAACTCGGAAGATGGTGATTCTGGCATGGTGTCAATGTCATTCAGAACGAGCGTGAGCGGTCGCCTCGTTCCAGTGCTATTCAGATCGCCACAAAGACTCGACGTTTTACAGCTTCCAAAAGCTCTTCGTGTCTTTGTGTCTTCGTGGTAGTCGTTCCTCGCAACCTTGATAACGCGCTTAGTTCATCTGCGGGCAGAAATGGCCGTTCGGGTCGATCGGCCGGCCGCAGTTGCCACAAATGCGCCGCCCGCGCGAAACCACCTGCGCGGCGTGCTCGCTCAGCGCGCGCATCTGCTGGCGCGTGGCGGCAAAGCGCGCGGTTGGGGCGTCTTCGCCTTCTTCTTCGGCGCTGCCCTGCATCAGCAGGATGATCATGTCGCGGTCGGCGTCGTAGCCAATGCCCATCTGGGCGATGCGGAAGCGCGACTCAAGCGGCTCTTCCAGGCTCATGTCGCTGGCCAGCACCAGCATATCGTCGCTGGACGACAGGAGCGGGTTTTTCTCGGTCAGGTCTTCCAGCAGCTGGGTGATATGCTGCGCCAGCGCGCGCACCTGCTCTTTTTCGCAGATCAGCGACACAAGCTGGCGATCGCGGCGCGCCTGGATGTAGAACACGCGCTTGCCTGGTTCGCCAACCGCGTTGGCAGTGATACGCGAGACTGGGTCGAGCTCATAGGTATAATCGGGCATGAACTATTACGTCCTCACTCGTAAGTAATGTTAAAAGGTCACCTGGCAGGCGCTGGGCGCGTCGGGCGGCGAGCCGTTCTCAGGTTCCTCGGGTAGCTCCAGCCGGGCCAGGGTAGCCGGCACTTGCGCGGCGGCTGGCTCTGCGCTCGGCTCGGGCGCGTCCGCAGCGGCTGGCGCAGCCGGCGCTTCTTCGCCGGCAAGCGTCTCGGCGAGCCTGTCTTCTGCCTTCGCCGCATCTGCAAGCGGCGCAGCGCCACCACTGGCGGGAGCGTCTTCAGCTTTGGGTGCGTCTGCGGCCACTGGCGCGTCTTCCGGCTTCGGCGCGTCTTCCGGCTTGGGCGCATCGGCGGCGGGCTCGGCGCCACTGGCCGGCGCGTCTTCCGCCTTGGCCGGCTCTTCGGGCTTGGGCTTCAGGTATTCCAGCGCGCCAACGTCGTTGTAGGCCAGCAGGCGCGGCCCCATGTTGGTGAAGCGAATGGCGGTCAGCGCGCAGGGCATAATTTCCAGCCGCTGGAACAAATCCATGTGCATGCCGACGTAGTAGGCGATCGCCAGCTTGATGATATCGGCGTGCGACACCACCGCGATGATGCCCTTCGGGTGCTGGGCGCGCAGGCTGTCGAGCGTAGCGACCATGCGCATCTGCGCTTCGCCCAGGGTTTCGCCGCCGGGGAAGCGCGTGCCGCTGGGGTAGAACTGCACGCCCGGCCACAGCTCGTGCTTGTACAGCTCTTTCAGCTCAGCGCCCTGCCACTCGCCATACTTCACTTCGCCCAGGCTTTCCACCAGCCGCAGCGGCATGGTGCGCGGCCCGGCGATCGCCTGCGCCGTTTCGACGGTGCGGTCGAGCGGGCTGGCGTAGATCGCGTCGATCGGCAGAAATGCCAGGCGCTCGGCCAGCGCTGCGGCCTGGGCACGGCCTTCCTCGTTCAAATGCACGCCCGGCGTCCAGCCGGCGAGGCGGCCATGCACCCAGTCGTTGGTTCCATGGCGAATCAGCAGCAGCAGTGTCACGAGTGCTCCTTTGGCAATGGTTTGGTGCAGCGCGTATGATACCACATCTTCCCGGCAAATGGCGGCTTCGGCGGGCTGCGCGGCGCTTATGGTATAATCCCCGCGCACCCGAACCAGCGGCGCACGCGCCGCACCACTATGCATGGCCCAAGCTTATGCAACGCTTCGACTATAAAACGTTTCTGCTGATTGTTGGCGCGGCTGCCGCTGGCGCGGCCTGGGCTGTGTACAACCGCGGGCTGGTGCCCGAGCTCAGCGCCGACG
>LJCR01000915.1 GCA_001399705.1 Kouleothrix aurantiaca | reverse complement strand
GTCGAGGGCCGGGCGCACATTGTCGATCACCTGCAGGTCGGCGCGGCTCGACAGCGCTTCGATCACGCGCTCGCGGGCGAAGGTGTTGCCAGCAAACAGCACGCGCCGCTTGTTGATATCCTGGCGCTGCTGGCCGTCAGCGTCCACACGCGTGGTAAAGGCCGTGAGCCCAACAATATGCGCCAGCCGTACGAGTGCGTCCTGCGCGCCATCTTCCAGCCCACCCGCAATAATTACCAGATCGGGGCGCAGGCTCATCAGCGTCTGCACCTGCCGTTCGATCCACGAGCGGTCGCCTTCAGGCGCGCTGCCGTTCGACCGCCCGGCCGCATCGTCGAGCGTAATCGTCTGCATAATTGTGGTGTACGTCGAGCGGCTGGCGCGTGCGGCGCTGCGGGCCGACATTTCGTTTGAAACGGCCGCGATCACAATATTAAGCGGTGGTGTTGCGCTGGTGTGGGCTACCACCGAATTCACGCCATCGCGCTCATTTGTTTGCGGCAGCAGCAGGCTGCCGTCGCGCATCAGCTGGCGGCCGGTAATTTCGCTAAGCTGCGTTGCCGCGTCGAGAATGCCGATCACCGCGTTTTCATATGGCGGCTCGGTGGTGCTGGGCACGCTTGCCTGGCCAATCAGGCGTATTTCGCCGTCGACGACGTCGAGCAGGGTAACGCGGGTTGTCACGCTCCCGATATTTGCAAGCAGCAGAGCGCCGGAATTGTGTGGCATAGATCTACCGATTTAGGGTGTGCGACAAGCGCGCACCGTGGCAATTATGCAAGCAGGCCGAAAAAGCGCAGCACAGCGCCGATGCGCTCGATCAGGGCGCTCATGTAGCTTTGCACCGCGCTGGCAAAGAAAAAGCCGAACGCGATCATCAGCAGCCAGTGGCCCAGCGCGGAAACCTGTGCCGCAACACGCGCGAGGGCGGTGCTGCGCGGCGTGGTGTAGTAGAACGCGGCCAGGGTGACCATCGTGCCGAGCGCCAGGACGATGGTTCCGGCAACCTGTGCCGGGTCGCCAGTGAGCGGCCGGTTGGCGCTATCGGTGATCTGCGGCACAATCGTCCCGATGATCGCCCCGCCCACCGCCAGCGCCGCGCCAACACCAAACACCAGCGCAAGCGGCAGGTTTGCCAGCCAGGAAAATTCCTGCCGACGGCTGATACGCGGCAGCAGCAGCAAGCCAAGCGCCAGCGGAACTCCGTAGATCACCGCGCGATCTTGCCCGGCGCTGACTGCGCGTACGGCCGGCGCAAGTACCTGGTGATAGGCCACAACAAAGGCCAGCCCAAGCGACACGCCAACGAACAGATATTGCGCAATGCGGAACAGCGGGCTATCGACCACGATGCGGCTCAGCACCATCAAGGTCAGCACAATCGCGATCGTGTTTACAATTACCGGCGTCACTTCCGGTTCCTCCCCCGCGTCGCCGCGCTATAAATGCCTACCACCAGCGCGCCGACGACGAGCAAGATCAGGTAGAGCAGCAGGCTGAAGCGCTGCTGGCCGGCTTCGGCTACGATCCGCGCATCTGCGTTGCCGCGCTGCTGCTGATAGGCTAGCGCGCCTTGCTTGCCCGCGAGGTGGAACACATTCGGCTGGCCGAGGTAAGGCTGCACGATTGGCGCGGTTTCGGCCGGCAGCACAAAGGCAAACGGCACAGAGCTGCCGTCGGCGCGCTGCGCGCTGGGCCGCACCTGTTCCATCCAGCCCTGCACATCGCTTGCTTCGTCGCTGAGCACCAGCACCATAGAGAAATCGCTGAGCGTTTTCAAGCGCTGCTGATGATCGGGCGTGGTTGCGAGCAGGCTAGTCGATGCATCATTGCCCTGAAAATCCGATGTCAGTGTGGCCGGGAAGTTCTGGGCCATTGCGCGCAGCGCCAGTTCGGCGCCGGGCTTGTAGCCAAGAAGAATGTAGTCTTCGCCGCTGGGCTTGTAGCCCGCTGAACCGAGCCGTTCGCGCAGATCGTACAGCAGCAGGGAGCCCTGCGGATCGGTACTGATCAGTACAAGCTTGACGTGGCGCGCGATCAGGTGGTCGAACACGGCCTGCTCAAGCGGGCGCAGCTCGCCGCTGCGGCGGGCATCCCACTCGTAGCCCACGAGCACAATATCGTTTTCGCCTAGCGCATCAATCTGAGTAAAAAGGGCGGCCGCCCCGGGAGCGCTTGGCGGGTCGTTTATGCCAAGGAAATTGGGCGCCGGTGTCAGGAGCGCCAGAACGACTGCCAAGGCCAGCACGGCGTAGAGCAAGCGCTCAACACCTACGCGCTGCCACATTGCTGGCGTCTCGCTGGGCTCGTTGGCGAGCGGGGCCGGGAATGGTTCGGCGGCCAGCTGCTCTAATAGTGCAATTGCCTCGATCTGAGCGGCGCTGCGTTGCGGCAAGGCGCGCGGGCGCAGGCGATTTGCCTGCGGGGCGGCTTCGGCTTCTTCTTCTTCTTGCGCGCCCAGGCGCGTCAACCAGTCA
>LJCR01000913.1 GCA_001399705.1 Kouleothrix aurantiaca | reverse complement strand
CCACAGAGAACACCGAGATCACCAAGCAAGAAAACGAAGCTCAGTGCCCGCAGTGCGCCGTGTGGCTCAACTGATCTGCGCTTCGCCATAGGTGCCCGCGCGGGCGATGTAGATCTCGCGGGCCAGGCGGCGGTCGATCGCGTGGGATGCGCCGCCAATGCGCACCGTCAGCGGGCCATCGAAGGGCGCGCTGGCAAGCACTTCGATCTGCGCGCCCGGCACCATGCCAAGGTCGGCCAGGTAGCGCAGGCGGTCGGGGTGCTGGTCGCGCACGCGGGTGATGCAGCCGTGTTCGCCAATGCCCATGTCGGCCAGGCTGGCAGCCTGATTGGTTGGCATGGTGCCTTCGCGTGTGGGGATCGGGTCGCCATGCGGGTCGGCGATTGGCTCGCCCAGGTGCGCGGCAATGCGCGCCTCGAGCTTTTCGCTGATGTGGTGCTCAAGGCGCTCGGCTTCCTCGTGCACTTCATCCCAGCTGAACCCGAGCGTCTGCACCAGAAACAGCTCGATCAGGCGATGGTGGCGCACTACCTCTAGGGCCAGGCGCTCGCCAGTTGGCGTAAGCTCGACGCCGCGGTAGGGCGTATAGCTCACCAGCTGCAGATCGGCCATGGTTTTCAGCATGCCCGTCACCGAAGCCGGCTTGAACCCCAGGTGATCGGCGAGCAGCGATGTGCTGACCTGCGGATTAGTGCGGCCCAGCGTATAGATCGCTTTCAGGTAATCCTCAATCGCCGGGCTGATGCGCTCGCTGAGGCCGCCTGACGCGCCAACAAGTGGCATAAGAATGTCCCTCGTCACTGGGGTTAAAAGCCCTTACTTCTGCGCTTAACTATACCCCACGGCCTTACCAGCGTCAAGGGTGGCCCGAGCGCCTACTGGCCAGCGATGGCGGCGGCGCGTGGCGAGTAGGAAGCCAGCGAAAGCTCGCCAAGCGGCTCGTCGGCGGCGGTGGGCGCTCGCGCGACACGCACCGCCAGACAGTAGGCGGTGAATGGGTCGAGCGTGAGTTGGAGGGCCAGCAGCTCGTCGCGCGCCCAGACCTGCCGCCCAGCTTCGGCCCAGGCTCGCCGCGAAAATAGCTCGTAGAGCTCGTAATCGCCTTCGGCCAGCGCCAGCCGATCGACTGGCAGGCTTAGCACAACTGTGTGCTTGTGCGGGCCAACGTTCAGCAGCCCAATCAGCTGTTCGTGCTCGCCGCTGCGCCAGACGGCAAAGACCTGCGCGCTTGAGCAGGGCAGCGCGTTGTACACGGCGCGGGCGTGGCGCAGCGCGGCGAAATCAGCGCGCGCCCGCAGCAAGGTGCCAATAAATGCGCCATCCACTTCATCCTGATCGTGCCCGACCAGCGGCGCGAAGCCGCACAGCACCATCCCCGCCATCAGCATGCGGCTCAGCCGCGAGCCGCGCAGACCATCGGCCAGCGGGCTAACCAGGCGCGTGCGGTAGTATTCGGTGAAGCAGATCGGTGTGGCGCTGCGCGGCAGCGACAGCGCGGCATCTTCCAGCCATGCGCCAAGCTCCACTGGCGTAATCTGGCCCAGCCCAAGCTGAATAAACATATGGTGCGCAACTTCGTGCATCGCGCCGTCGTGGAGCGATTCGTAGAGCGGGCCGGCCAGCGCGCCAATCAGCACGGCATCGCTGCGCAGGGACAGCATACCATTCCGCAGCTGCTCGATCAGGTCGAGTGCACCCATACGCAGGTTTGGCAGCGCCGGGCGGGCGCCGGGGTGCGGCGGGGTTACCACGCGCGGCATGAGGATGCAGAAGCCGTCGAGCGCATACGATTGCAGCTGCCCGAGCGCCCATTCGAGCATGTAGGCGCGCAGGCCGGCCTGCTCCCAGTCGAACGGGGCAATGCCGGTGCGCTGGCCGAGCTGGGCCACCTGGCCGGTGCTGTCATAGCAGAACCATTCGGCATGCTGCCCTACCAGTGGTGCATCGGCGGCACACCCCTCCAGCGGCAGGTCGAGCAGGACGCGCATGCCAAGATCGTGCGCGGCATCGACCAGCGCGCGCAGATCGCCTGGCGGGCCAAGCGTCGGGTCGATCTGCTCAAAATCACACAGGGCGTACAGGTCGCCGGAGCCTTCCCAGTTACCATCCCAGAGGCTGCCGCTCAGGTTTGCAAAATCCCAGATCGGCAGCAGGCAGAGGGTATTCAGGCCCAGCGCGCGCAGCCGCGGCAGCTGGGCAAGCAAGCCGCCGAAGCCGCCCCACAGCGCCGGATGCGTCTCGTAGATCGCCGCGTCGCGCAGCCATGCGGCTGGCTGCTCAAGCGGCCGCAGCCCGCACAAGGCCCAGGTGCGGCGGACGGCGCTCAGAGCGGCATGCCAGGGCTCGCGCAGCAGCAGCAGCCATTGCGTGCCGGCCACAGTGCACTCGTCGGCCTCCAGAACTTCGTTTAGCTCAACCTCGTGGCTCAGCGTCAGGGCGCGGCCATTGCCCTGCACCTGCGGCATCGCAGTGCCGACAGC
>LJCR01000912.1 GCA_001399705.1 Kouleothrix aurantiaca | reverse complement strand
AGAGTGGAACGACGTCGCAGCCAATCGCCTCGAACGTGCGCAGGCCGAGCGGGCCGCCCGAGCCGTTGCCGCCGTCGAGCACGATTTTCACCGGGCGCTCAAGCTTCATGCGCGCGACGACGTCGTTCACATAGGTGTCGCTGATGTCGATCTGCTCGTAGCTGCCCGCGCCACTGGCGAACTCGCCGCTGTTGGCAATGCGCCCAACTTCCTGAATTTGCTCGCTGGCAAGCGGCTCGCCGCCAAACTGGGCCGAGGACTGGCGCAGCTTCAGGCCGTTGAACTCGGGCGGGTTGTGGCTGGCCGAAACCACCGCGCCGCCGTCGGCGTTGAGGTAGGCTACCGCGAAATACATCAGTGGCGTAGGAACCATGCCAATGTCGATCACATCGCAGCCAGTCGAGCGCAGGCTGGCGATCAGCGCGGCTGTGTATGCTTCGGACGTCAGGCGCGCGTCGCGGCCCACCACCACGCGCACACTGCTGCGGCCGGGGTTGCGCCCGCGGAAATACGTGCCGGCGGCGCGGCCCAGCGTGCCATACACCGCTTCGGAAAGGTCGACATCGACCACACCACGAATATCGTAGGCGCGAAAAATCGTCGGATTGACGGCATTGGTCATGCGTAGATCCTCGGCAGAGGCCGGCCCGACGGCGCGAGCGCCAAGCGCCGCGAGTGGCCGAAAGAGCATCAGATAAGCGGTTTGACTTGCAGCAATGGATGGTAAATGAAAGATCTTATTCCGTCAAGAACTGGCGCTTTGCCAGAAGCAATATCGTTCAAATAAGGAAGCCAGGAACTTTTACCACAGAGGCACAGAGGCACGGAGTTTTAGGGTTACAGGTTTACAGGTTACAGCTTTGCAAGTGCCGGTTCTGCGGTTCTTGGCTCTATCCTGCCTGCCAACTGCGTCCTGCCAACCTGCAACCGCTCTATGTTCTGCGCTCATCCTCGGCACGCTACGGCACCGTGCAGCGCAGCAGCGTGGCCGCGCCTTCTGGGTTGAGCTGGTACATACCGAGCGCGGCCGGCAGCACCACCGACTCGCCGCGCGTGAGGTTGCGCGTGCCTTCCGGCCAGGCCAGCTCGGCCGCGCCATCGATCACGGTCAGAATTTCGAAGCTGCCGAGGTCGGTGCTGGCGGGCAGCGGGGCGCGCACGTCCCAGCGTTCCATTGCGAAGTAGGCGCATTCAACCAGCAGCGTGCGCACGTCGTCGATGGGCGTGGGCGCAACCAGCGCAGGCGGCTGCTCGCCAAAGTTCGAAACGTCGAGCGCGCGCTCGACATGCAGCTCGCGCAGCTGGCCGTAGGCGTCGCGGCGGTCGTAGTCGTAGACACGGTAGGTCAGGTCGGATTTCTGCTGAATTTCAAACAGCATAATGCCCGCGTTGATCGCATGGATGGTGCCGGCCGGCACAAACACCGTGTCGCCGGCGTGGGCGGGCGAGCGGCGCATCAGCTCCATGAGCGTGCCGTCGTGCAGCGCCGCCGCGAACTCCTCGCGGTTGGTTGGGCGCGTCAGGCCGTGGATCAGGTCGGCACCCGGCGCGGCGCGCAGGATGTACCACGCCTCGGTTTTGCCGTGGAAACCAGATGCCGCCTCGACCGTGTGGGCGTAGGCGTCGTCGGGGTGCACCTGCACCGAAAGGTGGTCGGCCGCGTCGATGAATTTGGCCAGCAGCGGGAAATCGGCGCCGCCGCGCGCGAACGGGCGCGTGCCAAGCAGCGCCGCGCCGTGCTCCTGCGCCAGATCGGCCAGGGTGCGCCCGGCGAACGGGCCTTCGGCCACGCGGTTGTGCTCGTATACCTGCCAGGACTCGGCCAGGTGCGCGGGCGCGCTGGGCAGGCCCAGCCAGTCGCCCAGTGTATCGCCGCCCCACAGGCGGCTGTCGAGCTTGCGCTCAAGTATCAGCGGAGAAAGTGCCATCGCGATGCTCCTTTATGCGTGCAGATTGTGCCTGGCGTTGGGCTGTGCGCTGGCGCATTACCAGCGCACACAAGGGTTACCGCCCGTCACGCCCGATCAGACTCGCCCAGCGCAATCAACAACCAGAACACGATCGCAAGGTCGCTTACGAAATAAAAGTTATCGACCAGGCCGTGCGCGAGCGCCGCGACCATCGTCGCCAGCGCGCCCAGCAGCAAAGGCGCGCGTTCCGGCCGCGTTGCGCTGCGGAAAAAGCGCGACAGCAGCCAGCCAAACGCCAGCAATCCGAGCGGCCCGAGCCGCAGCCAGATGTCGAGCAGCAGGTTGTGCGGGTGCGCGGCGAACTGCTCGCTGCTGCCGATTAGCGCCGGGTCGATCAGGCTCAGGCCCGATTTGGGGTCGTGATAGGTCACAAACTGGTCAAGCCCGATGCCAAGCGGGTGCAGGCGAATGTAGCCTAGCGCTTCTTCCCACAGCAGCAAACGCACCGGCGTGCTGCCGCCGCGCACGTCGCCGCGCAGCGAGAGCGCCCGCCCGCCCAGCACCACCGCAG
>LJCR01000911.1 GCA_001399705.1 Kouleothrix aurantiaca | reverse complement strand
GCGCTTGTTCCTGGCGGCGGGCCGCCCGGCTCCCGCTTCGATGCCGCGCAGCACCACGTCTTCGCCTACCTGGCCGACGACGTATTTGGCCACCTGGCGCCACACCTCAAAACCTTTCTGCTCCAGACATCCGTGCTTGACCGGATGTGCGCGCCGCTGTGCGACGCCGTGATGGGTGTGGAAGGCGAAATGCTCGATCACGATGCCATCGGGCACGACTCCTACAGCCGCCTAGTGCTCGAAGAGATCGAACGCGCGAACCTGTTTCTGCTGCCGCTCGACGACGAGCACCGCTGGTATCGCTTCCACCACCTGTTTCGTGCCTTTCTGCAAGCCCGCCTGGCGCTAGAGCCGCCCAGCACCCTGGCCGAGCTGCACCGGCGGGCGAGTCGCTGGCTCGAGCAGCAGCGCCTGTGGGCCGAGGCCAGCGAGCACGCCCGCGCTGCCGGCGATGGTGCACACGCGGCGGCACTCGGCGAACACGCGCTCTGCGGCAGCGCGGGCGGGCAGCATGACTGGCCGGCTTTGGGCTGGGCCGAACGGGAGCTGGGGAGGAGTCAGCCGCTGTCGGTGCCTGTGGCCCGGCACACCACGCTCGACGCAGCTTCCCAAACGCACAAGGCCAGCGAACCCGAGCACCTGCTGGCGCTCACACAGCACCCATCCCCGCCGCTTCTGGTCGAAGCGCTGAGCGAGCGCGAGCTTGAAGTGCTGCGCCTGATTGCGGCCGGCGCCTCGAATCAGGCCGTCGCCCACACGCTGGTGATCAGCCTGGGCACGGTGAAAAGCCATATCAACCATATTCTTGGCAAGCTGGCCGCCAGCAACCGCACCGAAGCCGTCGCGCACGCGCGCAACCTCGGCATTCTGCAGGAATAAATGGCGCGGAGAACCACGAAGCGCGGAACCTGCAATCCTCCGTGCCTTCGTGGTTCGGTCGCTTCGCGAGTTTCAAGCAGGCACAGCGGCTGGCGCAGGCGTGCGGCGCCTGTGTTCGCGAAATGCCCACCACAGCTTCACACAGCCCTGCGCGTAGTCGGGCACGGTGCTCACCAGCATCAGAATGGCGACATCGGGCAGCTGGCTCCACAGCATGCGCGCCTGGTACGGCAGGTTGAAGCGGTCGCCGGTGAAGCGCGCCACCTGCCAGACGGCAAGCGCCAGAATCGCGCTTGGGATGGCGAAATTGACGCTCATGCCGAGCGCGCGACGGCGTGGCGCCATGGCGCGGGCGCGTGTGCGCCAGCCACGCAGCCGCGCAAGCTGCCAGCCCTGAAACGCGCTCAGCGCCAGCACCAGCGCCAGCAGGCCGTAGCACGCCAGCCCGATCGCGTTGATCGCGGCTGGGTGGGCGGCGGGAACGGGCAACAACGCCGGGCGCAGCATAGCGACCAGCATGGCGGCGGGCGTCCAGCGCGTGGTGTTGCCCGGCCAGGCCGGCAGTTGTTCCAGCGGGATAAACAGGTTGCTGACGAACATCAGCGGGAAATAGAGCGCCTGGCCGATGGCGGCGGCGGCCGAGGTGCTGGGCGCGACGCTCGCGATCGCCTGGCCGAGCAGCAGAAACACCAGCCCGCCGACGACAGCCAGCGGCAGCGCAGCCACAAGCCCGCCCCACGAAAATTGCGCGCCATAGACCAGCGCGGCCGTCCCAATAATTGCGGCGCTTTGCGCCAGCAGCAGCACCAGCCGCGCCGCCACATACGACGCGATCAGGTGGGCGGCGGGCAGCGGCGTGGCGCGCACGCGCCGCAGCACCCCGCGCTCGCGCAGGTCGGTCAGGCGCGTGGCGTCGCCAAGCATGCCGCTCGACATCAGGTTCAGCACCACAATGCCAGCCGCCAGCCAGCTGATTGCATCGGGCCAGATCGCGCCGTAGAGCATAATCAGGCCGATTGGGAAGGCGAAATTCCAGAACAGCGTGGTGCGGTTGCGCATGTTCATCAGCATATTGGCTTTCGTGAGGATCAGGAAGCGTTTCATTGGCGAATTGCTCGCTTTCGCTCGGGCGCTACTGGCGCTGGCGATAGAAGGCCCACGTCAGGCCCGAGGCCATGCAGAAGGCAATGCCGCCAAAGGTGGCGTAGTTGGCGGGCATGATATTGAATGCCATTGCCAGAAAAAACAGAATGCCGACAAAGGCCAGGGCCATCGCGAGTGTTTGGCGTGACATCTCAGTTTCCTTTTTGCTATAACGGCTCAGTGTGTCTCAGGGGGAATCTCACTCAGGCCTGCGCACAGCGCGTCAGGCTGCCATGCGCGCCAGCCAGGCGGCTTCTTCGTCGAGCGTGTCGGCACTGGTTTGTTCGCCCAGGTCGCGGCCCGTCAGCGCCAGAAACACGTCTTCGAGGTTGGGCTGGCGGCGCGCGGCCTCGGCGGGCGCGAGCGGCGGGGCGAACTGGCGGATCAGCTCGGCGGGTGTGCCAAGCGCCACCAGCCGCCCGCTCTCGACAATGCCAACGCGGTCGGCCAGCTCCTGCGC
>LJCR01000908.1 GCA_001399705.1 Kouleothrix aurantiaca | reverse complement strand
GGCTCGAAGGGAGGCTCCTTCACCGCGGCCGCCAGGCCGAGTCCGGTGTCGGAGACGGCGAGCAGCACGTACGCGCCGGGCTGTACGCCACTGTGCGTGCGCGCATAGCTGGCATCCAGCATCACCCGGTTGGTCTCGATCGTCAGCTTGCCGCCGCTTGGCATCGCATCGCGCGCATTCACCGCCAGGTTGATCAGGATCTGCTCGCACTGGCCGCGATCAAAGCGCACATTGCCGGCGTGCGTATCGAGAAACACTTGCAGATCGATATTCTCGCGCAGCAGGCGGCCAAGCATGCTCTGCACGCGCCGGATCACGTCGTTGAGATCGAGCACCTGCGGGTCGATGATCTGCTTGCGCGAAAACGCCAGGAGCTGCTGCGTCAGCCGTGCAGCCGATTCAGCAGCGGTGTTGATGCGTGTAAAGGTGTTGCGCAGCTGATCGTGCGGGGCCATGTCAGCAAGCGCAAGCTCGGCATTTCCTTTCATCACGGTAATAAGGTTGTTGAAATCGTGGGCGATGCCGCCGGCTAGCTGGCCAATGGTTTCCATTTTCTGGGCCTGCATCAGCTGCGCTTCCAAGCGTTTCGCCGCGCTAATATCGAGAAACGAGCCCATCATATAGCTCAGGCGCCCCTGCGCATCGTACATGGCGTGCGCCGAAAGCAGGATCTCAAATGTCGAGCCATCTTGCCGGCGGGCAATCAGCTCGCCCTGGTACGAACCGCGTTCGGTAAGCTGGTGCAGCACTGCGGCAGTCGACTCTGGTTCAGCCAGGTCGAGCGGCGTTAACCCTAACACTTCTGCTTCTGAATTAAAGCCCCACATACGGATAAAGGCCGGGTTCACATAGAAGATCCTGCCCACAGCGTCGGTGATTGCGATCGCATTAAGCGAGCTGGTGATCGCCTGGTCTTTGATCCGCAGCATCTCGTCGGCGGCGCGCCTCTCGGTGACATCAAGCGTGGCGCCGACAGTGCGGATCGCGTGGCGCGTACTCCCAGCGCCTTCAAAAAAAGTTTGCGCGCGCTCGCTCAGCCAGCGAGTAGGACCATCGGTGCGGATGATGCGGTATTCAGCGGTCCACGCGCCGTCGCCGGCAGGGTCGTGCGCGCGCACAATCGAATCAGTCAGCCAGGCACGATCATCGGGATGCACAAATTCAATGAATTCAGCCATTGTAATCGGGCTGTCGGAGTGGTAGCCATAGATATCGCGCTGGCGTGGCGACCAGTAGATCACGTCGCTGCGGCAGTCGTGATCGAAAATGCCAAATTGCGCAATGGCAACTGCCTGGCGCAGCCGATCTTCGCTTTGGCGCAGGCTTGCGAGCGCCTGCACGCGCGAGGAAATATTGCGGGCGTTGAGAATAATGCCACCAATTGCGGTGTCGTCGAGGCGGTTGCTGAAAGTTCCTTCCAGCCAGCGAAATTCACCATTGGCGTGCAGCACGCGTAGCTGCCAGGGCCCAACGATCTCGGTATGCGTAATCGCCTGGTAAAAAAGCTGGTCCGCGCTCGGCGCATCGTCGGGCCACAACAGGTCCAGCAGGTTGCGGCCCAGCCAGGCGCTGCTGGCATGGCCCAGGTTTCGCTCGAACGTTTCGTTCAGAAACCTGATCCGCTGTTCGCGATCGATGATTGCAACGATGTCGGCCGAATATTCTATCAGCGCGCGAAATCGCTGCTCGGCCGCGCGCAGCTTTTGCTCAGCGGCAATGCTTTCGGTCACATCCTGCGACGACCCGCTCGAGAAGATCGGCTGGCCCTGCTCGTCGTAGGTGGTGCGGCCGCGCTCGCGAATATAGCGCACGCCACCGTCGGGTAAGATCAGGCGGTGCACAACCTCGTACGGTGTGCGGTTGGCCACCGACTCGTTGTAGGCCCGGTCGATTGCGTCGCGATCATCGGGATGCACAAGCGCAAGAAAGGCTTCGTACGAAGGGGTGAAGCTGCCGGGCTCGAGGCCAAACAGCCGGTAGCTTTCGTCGGACCACCAGAAGCTGTAGGTGGCAATATCCAGCTCCCACGATCCGGTTTGAACGTGCTGCTGGGTATCCGTCAGGCGGCGTTCGGCCTGGCGCAACGCATGGTGCAGCGCGCGAATCTGTTCGTCGGGCGAATCGGTCTCCAAGCTCATAGCATTCCTCTGCACATAGCTCATGCAACCGCTGTGGAGAGTGTGCCGTGGGAGATGGGGCGCGTGGCGCAGCCAGCTGGCCGCTGCCCCTGCCAGCCAGGGCCTAAGCGTCCTCCCACAGAAAGCTTTCCAGCCCGCGGTGCTGTGCCTTGAGCGACGCCAGGTGCGCGCGCTCCAGGCGCACAGCCCGGCGAAACCCCTGGTAGGCCAGCACAACCGCCGCCAGGCACGGCGGCACTGGCAGCGTCCAGCCCGCAATCGTGAGCAGCAGGCCCAGGTAGATCGGGTGCTCGAAGCGATACACACCATCCCGCGAAAGCTCTGTTGCAGCAGTGGGATGAATGC
>LJCR01000091.1 GCA_001399705.1 Kouleothrix aurantiaca | reverse complement strand
GGACGCGAGCGGCCCCCACGATACGATCGTCGCGTTGACCGACCGTGTTCCGCTGCTGCTGTTTGACGAGCTGAACGAGCGTAGGCTGGTCTACACCGCCGAGCAACAGCCCGATGGCGCGCACCGCGTGACGATCGCCAAAGGCGCGGTGCAGGCGCCCCAGAAAACGAGGTCGCTTGAATGATTGCCGATCTATCGATCAGCCGCGATACCGCGCCGGCGTTGAGTCTGCCATTGCGCTTCATTTTCAGCGCGGTTGGCGGCTTTACGCTGCTCGGCGGTGTGCTGGCGCTCGACGCGCCTGCGCTGCTCGGCTTCTACTTCGCCCCGCATGTGCTGACGCTTACACATCTATTTACCCTGGTGTTTGCCAGCATGGCGGCGCTAGGTGCGCTCTACCAGCTGGTGCCGGTGGTGCTGCGCGTCCCGATCGCCGATGAACGGCTGGCCCAGCTGGGGTTTTGGCCCTACGCGGTCGGCGCCCTGACCCTGGCGCTCGGCTTCTGGCACTACACCGTGCCGGCGCTGATCGTGGGCGGAACCCTGGTGCTCCTGGGCGTGGCGGTCGCGCTGGTCGTGCTGGCGCGCACCCTGCGGAGCGTTCCACAGCTCAACCTCACCGGGCGCTACATCATCAGCGCGCTGATCTACTTCGGGTTAGTCGTGGCGCTCGGCATTATCTTTGTCGTCAACAAGCGGCTGGCGTTCTGGCCGGTTGCGGTGCTCCCGAGCATCGCCGGCCACGCGCTGCTCGGCGGCGTGGGCTGGCTAACGCTGCTGATCGTTGGGGTGTCGTACAAGCTGGTGCCGATGTTCGCGCTGACGCACGACGTCGACGAGCGGCTGGGCCGGATCAACCTGGTGCTGTTCAACCTGGCGGTGCCCAGCCTCGCGCTAACCCTGCTGCTCGACGGCCCGGCCTGGCTGCGACTACCGCTGGCGCTGGCGCTCGCGGCCGCCTGTGGCATCTACATCTACGACATGCGTCGCATCCTGCGGCGACGGCTGCGGCGCAAGCTCGACATCGCGCTGCGCGCCTTTCGCATCGCGCTAGGCTACCTGGCGCTGAGCGCCGTGCTTGGCGTCCTGCTCGCCGCCGGGCTGCTCGACGAGCGTCTGCCGGCCGGGCGCGGCGCGATGCTGTACGCCTGGAGCGGCTTCGCGGGCTGGATCGGCCTGACGATTATCGGGATGCTGCACAAGATTGTGCCGTTCCTGCTCTGGACCCATCGCTTTGGGGCAAAGGCCGGCACAGAACGAGTGCCGCTGGTGCGCGAGTTGGTCGATGCGCGGCGGGCCGAAGCGACCTACTGGCTGCTCAATGCTAGCATCCCGCTGGTGTTGGTGGGCATGCTCTTCGGCCTGTTGTGGGTGACGACCGCGGGTGGTGTGGCGCTCGCGGTCGCTGGGCTTGTGTTCGCGAGCACGATGCTCAGTGTGTTGCGCCGAGGTTCTTGAGTACATTTCCGTACGCACGCGACAACTCACAGGCCGCAGGTGGCATCGTCTTGCGACACGCGACCGATTATAAAGCTGAAGTATTTGGCGCGGAACTTTCTATTCGCTGGCGATCGAGCCGCAGCTGTCGTACAATCACGGGCAGCAGCAGGGGCATGATGTCACTTCCGCCATATCGTGTATGAGGCTATGGCGACAGAAGGTGTCCCTGGCCAGATCGCGCAGCTGGGCGTGAATCTGGTCGCGCGCGAATGGGTCATTGAAGTACTCGACCAGGAGCGCGATCGGCAGGCGATGCTCGGGACGCGGGCAATAGCTATAGATCGGCTCGCTGGCGCTGTCACGGACGCCAAGAATGCCGTCGTCGGCAAGTTCGCGCAGCGCCTCCCGCGTGCTCCAGATATCGCGGTAGATCCGCTCAGTAATGGAGTGCGCGCTTCCCTCCAGACGAGGATTCTCGTGAAAGAGCAGGGCCAGGTGCAATTTGAGGGGTGAGTTGATCGCCTGCGTGAGCAGCCGCTGAATCGGCGGATCGATCGTCACTCGTTCGGCGGCTTCCGTTCGTGTCGAACTCACCATGATGCCCTCTTTCTCATGCGCCCGGGCGTCTACGCTCTGCTGATGGATCCAAGTATACGAGCAGCGCTGGCGCGTGTCCTTGCCCTAGCGCAAAGAGGGCGATCATTAGTGGATGGCGCTTCCGCTCGCATGATCGATCGTTGCCCAGAATGAGATAGGGTGTGAGAGAGGCACAGTAGTGATGGACGCCAATATGCCCACCTCGGTTCAGGCGACGGCCGATCTCCTCAGGCGGATCGGACTGTTTCAGGGCCTTGACGCCGACGCGCTGGCCGCGGTGGTGCAGGCCGCGCATATCCGCGCGCTGCCCGCAGGGTCGTGCTACTTCTTCCAGGGCGATCCAGCCACACAGTTCTACGTGCTGCTCGAGGGGCGCGTGCGCCTGACCCAGGTCACTGCGGAGGGGCAGCAGCTGATCCTGCGATTCATCACCCGCGGTGAAGGAATGGGAATCGTCGCCGTGCTCGGCGCCATGGTCTACTCTGCGTCGGCCGAGGCCCTCGACGCATGCCAGGCGCTCGTGTGGGAGGGGATGGCGGTCGCCGTGCTGATGGAGCAGTATCCGCGGCTGGCGCTGAACGGGATGCGGCTGCTGGCACAGCGGGTACGCGAGTTTCAGGATCGGCTGCGCGAATTGGCGACCGAACGGGTCGAGCGCCGGGTTGCCCGCCTACTGCTGCGCCTGGCGCACCAGAGCGGGCACAAGGTCGCGGGCGGCATCCTGATCGATCTCCCGCTGTCGCGGCAGAATCTGGCCGAGATGATCGGGACGACGCTGTATACTGTGAGCCGCATCCTCAGCCAGTGGGAGGCACAGGGCCTGGTCGAGACCGGGCGCGAACGGGTGGTGATCCGCCGCCCGCATGGGCTTGTGATCATCGCCGACGATCTGCCGGGGGAGGACGAGCCGCGTGCGTGAGCCACGCGGCCAGCCCACACACTTCGCCTGGCGGCGGGAGTTTGCGCTGGCGCAAAGAACGGTCGGCCGCGCGTCAGTATACTGGGTTGCTAAAGGAGACGTGTGATGGACACACGCAGCATTGCTCGCGATTGGACTATAGAGCGAATATTTTCTGAGTACCCCGCGGCGATACCCGTTCTGCTGGCACACCGGCTGGCATGCGTGGGCTGCTCCATGGCACGGTTCTGCACGTTGGAGGATGCGATGACGATCTATCGTCTCCCGCATGAACAGCTCCTGGAAGATCTCCAGCAGGCGATCGGCAATGTGCGTAGGCCGGCGGGTCAGACCAACGCCTAGCGAAACGGCGTCGGCCGGGTGATACAGGACGACGAGTGACCGCTCTTTCGGCGAGAACACAATCTTAAGCATAAGGACAGGAAGGAAGATCGATGCAGACTCTTGATGTTCGTACCATCGCGCCGCGCGAGCGCCACCCGCTGATCTTCGCGACGTTTGATGCGCTAGGATCTGGCGAAGCCTTTCTGCTGGTCAACGACCACGACCCCAAGCCGCTCTACTATCAGTTTAGCGCCGAGCGGCAAGGGCAGTTCAGCTGGGAGTACCTGGAGCAAGGGCCGGAGACCTGGCGCGTGCGGGTCGGCAAATCTGCACCGGCGACATAGGCGCCGAGGAGGAACCGCCGGACTCCGCTGGGTGAAGGTGGGGAATACTGATCGGCACGCAGCAGACGAGAACGCGGCCAAACGCCGTGGAGTGAGTGCGGCGTTGATCGAGCAATCCATTAACCAGACAGACAAGCGCGCCGCCGGCCTTCGGGGGCTACCGTTTCCAGCGCGTCGTAGAGCTGTTCGGCGTTGGGCAGCAGTTCGCCAGTGAGAGCATGAAGAACGGGAACAGTTCGTCGAACATCGCCTGTCCGATTGGGATTCGCTCTTCTTTTTCCTCATCCGATTGCATTGGCGTTCACCTCATTACTACCGCTGTCCAAGTGGGCGCGCCATAACCAGGACGTTGCCATCGGGATCGGCAAAGTAAGCCGCCTCATCTCCCCAGTCACGCTTGGCCAATTTGCTAAGCATGCGAGCGCCCGACGCCTCGAGCCGAACGATCGCTGCGGGCAGATCAGCGGGATAGAAATAAAGCTCGGTACCAGTCAAAGCCCCATCCGGTGTCGCATCAGGCGTCTGTCCCGTGTTGCGCCCGAACGCCCCGCGCTCGTAAAGTCCCAACCGCTGGTCGCCCGGCATCGCGAACTCAGCGTAGACTGGTACGTCCACCTCCTGCGGCCAGCCGAAAGCGCTGCGGTAGAACCGCACTGCGCGCGGCAGATCGCTTACCGCCAGGATGATCAGTGCTGGTTGAGCGTTCATAGTTTTCGGTTATCCGCTTCGCTGTTCGCCTAGCTCCTCGCGCGCCACCAGCAACAGGGCATCGATAGCCAGCAGCTTTTCGAACCAGCGCACTGGCTGAAAGGGTGCAAGCCGGCTTGCCGCTGGTGCGTCCGCCAGGAGCAAGATCAGTGGCATCTCCTTGGTCGAAGGCAGCCGGCGGAGCGCGCCGATCGCCTCCCAGTCTGGCTCATCTAGCAGGCCGGCATCCCGGATGATTAGCTGCGGCCCTCCTTCAGAGGAGGGCCGCTCCCCCTGAGACAGGAATTCCTGGATCTGGAAACCGCGCCTGTTCAGGTTGAGGCTGATCAACCGTCGTGTATCGGGGTCGCAGCTGATAATCCAGACCGTAGACCCGTCCAAGGCTCATACACCTTATGTTTCGCAACCGCTGTCGACGAAGGTATCTCACGGCGCGGTGAGACGGCGACCAGCCTCAGGCGACGTGGCGGGCGAAGTGCCGCCTGGGTTTATGCCGGAGCCACAAAATAGTATCCGACTCCCGGTTGGGTCAAGATATAGCGGGGGTTGCTCGCATCCGGCTCGATCTTCCGGCGCAGACGTCGGATGTAGGCCCACAGATACTCGGTCTCGTCGCCACTATGCAAGTGGAGGCGGTGGTCCAGCCCGCCCTGCCCGATCGCCGCGGCTCCATCCTGGATGATCCGTTTGTCCAGGCACGGCGGCAGCTTTGTTCCTATCGGCATGATGCGCCTCTGCGTAGTGGGGATGCTTGACTCGCCATCTTACCGGCAGGTGTGTGTTGTGGAGGAAAGATATCGCAACCGCCGGTTGCCGTTGCACAACTGACTCGCTCATCAAGCTGTTATCGTGAGCCTTGCATAACCACTATCCGACGCGGTTAGTTACAGTTACCGGACATTGCCGATAGTATCTGCTACAGCGCTCTCTTCACGAAGATATCGATAACAATTGGGCTGGAGATCTGCCTACCTAGACAGCCACCGACAGTCGATATATACTTTACGAACGATGAGCAGTAGTTGGTGCATGATGTGTCCTTGCTTCTTCTTCTCCACAATACACTTCACAGCTCCGATGTTGGCCTCAGGGGATCACAGTCGTGAGACTGATCTTATAGATCCCCCGCGGTCATTCGGTTTCAGCGACAACCGCGATCGTGGCTGCATAGACTGCCCAATGTGGACCACTGGTGTGTGACGCCGCACGATGTCTCAGAGGTAGCACCATGCTGACGCCTCCTATACGTCCATCCAGCAAGTACATGCTGCCGCGGCTGCTTACCTTGCTCCAACTGGTTTCGCGCGCCACAAGTCCGATCACCATCCTGGTTGGCGTGCTCGTCCTCGTCGGCTGGACCTTCGATATCCCCACGCTCAAGAGCGTCATTCCGGGCCTGGCTACGATGAAGGCCAACACGGCCCTGGCCTTCGTCCTGGCCGGTAGCGCACTATGGCTGGCGCGGAAGAACCCACTTACCCAGCGGGCGCGACACTGTGCGCAGGTCTGCGCGCTGCTCGTTGTCGTGGTCGGTGGCCTCACACTCCTGGAATATCTGGTCGGCATAGATCTCGGTATCGATCAATTCCTCTTCACAGAGCCCTCGGCAGCCGGTGTGACTGCGCCTCCTGGCCGCATGGCCCTCACGGCCGCTTTCAACTTCCTTCTCCTCGGGGTTGCCCTGCTGCTGCTGAGCACTGACCGCGCCTACGAACTGCTCCAGCTCCTCACCCTGACAGCCTTGGGCGTCGTACTGCTGGCGTTGGTCGGCTACGTCTACGGGGCCAGTACTCTGTATCACATTGGTCCCTACTCCTCTGTAGCGATACACACTGCGATGACGTTCGCGATGCTGTGCCTGGGCATCCTGTTTGCGTGTGCTGACCGCGGGTTGATGCAGATTATCACAAGTGCGAACGCGGGAGGCGTGATAGCCAGATGGCTGGTACCGCCGGCGGTCCTTGTACCTTTCCTGCTCGGCTGGCTGCGTTTGAAGGGACAACAGGCAGGGCTCTATCCCACTGAATTCGGCATAGCGCTGTTCGTGCTCGCAACTATAATCATTTTCACAGCGCTCGTCTGGTGGACTGCCAGGGCGCTCGATCTGATAGACCGCGAGCGGCAGCACACCGTCGATGAGTTAACGGTGGAAGTCCACGCCCGTGAGCGGGTCGAGGCTGCGTTGCGACAGCAGGCCGACCGCGTTCGCGTGCAGGCGGAGGCACTGCATGCCAGCGAAGCACGGCTCGCCGGTATCATCGCCTCAGCGATGGATGCGATTATCTCGATCGATGAGGCGCAGCGCATTCTGCTCTTCAATGTGGCCGCAGAGCAGATGTTCCGCTGCCCGGCGGCAGAGGCGATCGGCCAACTGCTCGATCGGTTCATTCCGGCGCGCTTCCAGGGCATCCATTCCGAGCAAATCCGTGCCTTTGGCCGGACCGGCATCACCAACCGGTCAATGTTGTCGCTGGGCATGCTCACCGCGCTGCGCGCGGATGGCGAGGAGTTTCCGATTGAGGCCAGCATCTCACAGGTGGTCGTGGCCGGGCAGCGAGTGTTCACGGTGATCATCCGCGATATCACCGAGCGCAAGCGCCTGGAAGCGCAGTTGCTCCAGGCGCAGAAGATGGAGAGCATTGGGCAGCTCGCGGGCGGGATCGCCCACGACTTCAATAACGTGCTGTCGGCCGTCATAGGCTTTCTCGGCACTGCCCAGCAACAGCTCTCTGAGGACCATCTGGTACAGCGCGATCTGCAGGTCGCGGAAGCCTCAGCATGGCGAGCAGCACGGCTCACGCGCCAGCTGTTGACCTTCGCCCGCAAACAGATCGTCGAGCCACATGTGCTCAACCTCAACGATGTCATCGTTGAGATGGATAAATTGCTGCGCCAGCTGATTGGTGAGGATATCGAACTGGTCTCCCTGCCTGCCGACGACTTAGGGCAAATCAAAGCCGATCCTGGGCAAATCGAGCAGGTGATCGCCAACTTGGTTGTCAATGCGCGCGACGCTATGCCCCATGGCGGCCGGCTCACAATTGAGACTGCCAACACTTGGCTGGATGCCGACTACACCCGCCAGCATGTCGGGGTAGTTCCCGGTGACTACGTGATGTTGGCAGTCAGCGATACCGGGACCGGCATGGACGATTCGGTGCAGAAGCATATCTTCGAGCCGTTCTACACCACCAAGGAGATCGACAAAGGCACCGGGTTGGGACTAGGGCGATGTGCTAGTTAAAACTCAGGTCGGAAAAGCAAGTTGCTTGATACGCAACCAGTCTGGGTTGCCGAGCAAGCGATTGATATAGATGCACAGCGTGTGAGCGGTCAGCTTGGTGTACAGCC
>LJCR01000910.1 GCA_001399705.1 Kouleothrix aurantiaca | reverse complement strand
GCTGAAGCACGCGGTCCTGGGCAGCAACGACCTGCTGGTGCCGGGCACGCGCTACTGGCTGGCGCTGGATGCTGAGCGCGTGGCGGCTGGCACGATCGGCGCGGAAGGTGGCGCGAATGCCGTTTTGCTGCGCAGCGCCGCCGTGCACACGCGGGCGCGCGGGCAGGGGCTTGGCACCGCGCTGCTCGAGCACGCGCTGGCCGAAGCGCGCCGGCAAGGCGTTGCGCGCGCCTACCTGTTCAGCACCGACGCGGGCGCGTTCTGGGCGCGCACCGGCTTCCGCGAGGTGCCCGTGCCCGAGCTGGTCGCCGCGCTGCCCGCCGCCCCGCAGGTGCGCCACTACGACGCGCTTGGCTGGCTGCCCACCGAGGTCGCATGGCGGCGCGATTTGGTTGATTAGAATGACGAAAGACGAAAGACGAAAGACGAATGACCAACGTTCGTCCTTCGTCCGCTTTACGCCTTCAGGGCGCGCAGCGCATCGCCGGCGCTGCAGTACGAGCCGCGCATATGCACGACGTGCGCGATCTTCAGCTCGGCGGCCTCGTCGCCGCTGGTGGCGGGGCGAAATTCGGGCGCGACCTGCCAGTCGAACTGCTCGGCGTCGGGGAAGGCGGCGCGGTGGCGTGCCAGCCCGAGCGGCACCAGCCGCAGCCGCCGGTCGATCCACTCGCGATCCCACGGCCCGTCCTCAAGAATCTCCTCGGCCGCGCGGAATTCGTAGTAGATCGTGCGGCGCAGCGCATTGCCCAGCGTGCGCGCCGAGCCGTGCACCACCATCACGTCATGCAGCAGCACGTCGCCCGGCTCCATCTCCACATCAATCGCGTCGGGGTGATCCCAGCCGTGCTCGGTTGCAATCGCGCAGACATCGTGGCGGCGCGCTTGCGAGCGCGGCAGCACGCGCAGCGCGCCCGCGCCGGCGCGCGAGCTGTCGAGGTAGAGGTCGAAGTTGAAGATGCGGTAGCCGCGCGGGTGCACGGCGTCCTGATGCCAGGGAATCGCCTCGCCGTCACCTTCCTGCTTGAACACCATCGACTCGTAGGTTGGCACGAAGTTCGGGCCGCACATACTTTCGGCCACGCCCAGCACCTGCGGGCTGCCCAGCATTTCCAGCGAGGCGGGCTGCTCCTTGTTGTGCAGGTAGTTTACGCGGAACATCACGCGCCCGCCTGGCCGCTCGGCAAATACAAAATCGTCGCGGCCAGGGTCGCTGCCCTCGGCACCCATCCCGGCGTCGATCCAGGCGTCGCCGGCGGCGCGCAGGCGTGCCAGCAGCGCGGGCGGGATCCACTGGCGCAGCACCAGGTAGCCATTGTCGTCGAAAAATTGGATCTGCTCGGGCGTGAGGTGGTGGGGCGAGCGTGGTGTTGCTTCGGGAAGCGGCAGCGGTGCGGTCAGCGTGCTCATCCAAATCTCCTTTCGCGCGGTTACGGGTATAATCACACTATAGCAGGAGCATTGGCGATAATCTTCTCGATATCGCGGGTGTTTCTCCGGGATTGTAAGATCGTAGCAGTATGCAGCACAGCAGCGGCACCGACGAATTTTCGGCCTTTGGCCTGGCGAGCTACTATGGCGCGCCCATACCCATGCCCCGCTATCATCGCCACCACGAGATCGAGCTGAATTTGGTCGAGCAAGGCAGCCTGACCTACATGTTTGGCTCCACCGCCGCGCTGGTGCCAGCCGGCGAGCTTGCGCTGTTCTGGGGCGTGCTGCCGCATCGGGTTGCGCATGTCGAGCCGGGCACCGTGTTCCACTGGCTGACCATCCCGCTGCGCCTGTTCCTGCAGTGGCGGCTGCCAGCCGCGCTAATGCAGCTTGTGCTGGCGGGCATGCCGGTGCACGATCAGCAGGCACGCAGCGCCGCGCTTGATCGGGCGCTGTTTGCGCAGTGGCAGGCCGATTTGCACGCCATCGCGCCCGAGCGCCACGCGATCGTGCAGCTTGAGATCGAGGCGCGGCTCCGCCGGCTGGCGCTTGGCGTGGCCCCGGCTGGCGGGCGGCGGCAGAACGTGCCAGGCGGCGAGCACAAGGCCGAGCAGATCGCCCGCATCATCGCCGAGCAGTATGCCGAGCCGCTGCGTGTGCGCGACCTGGCTGAGGCAGTGGGCCTGCACCCGCAGTATGTGATGCAGCTGTTTCGCAAAGTCTTTGGCATGAGCCTGCTGGAGTACATCGCCCAGCATCGTATTGCGCACGCGCAACGCCTGCTGATCACAACCGATGCGCCTGTGGCGGCCATCGCGCTCGACTGCGGCTTTGGCTCGGCCAGCCAGTTTTATGCGATCTTCAAGCGTGTGTGTGGCAGCGCGCCTAGCGCATACCGGGCCGGGCTGGCGAAGTGACGAGCCGCGCTGGCGTGCGCTACCGAGCTAGGCTTCAGGGGTAGATTGCTGGGGCGGCGTATCCGCAAGCTCGGTTTCTGGCGTGGCCTCATCGTCGGCCGCAACGTTGTCGCGGGCCGGCTGCGGAGAATC
>LJCR01000909.1 GCA_001399705.1 Kouleothrix aurantiaca | reverse complement strand
GCGTCGAAGCGGCCGCCAGCATCAGCCAGGCGCGCTGCGGGTTGGGGTAGGCGCGCACAACATGCTGCAGCAGCAGCACCGCCGGCACATTGCTGATCAGGTTGGAAAGCACCGCCGTCACCAGCCCGAACGCCGCCAGCCCCGCGCCGGCCAGCGGCTGCAAGAGCGCAAACAGCTGATCGGTAAGATGCTGCGCCTCCAGACTGCCCGTGACAACAAATAGCGCCGCGAAAAACACCAGCAAACCCCAGTCGATCGTCGCAAACACCCGCTCCGACTTCAAGCGCCGCGTCACCAGCAGCGCCCCGGCGGCCAGAAACGTCGCCAGCGGCACCGGCACGCCCACAAAGAACAGCACCAGCATAACCGGCAGCACCACCGCAATCTTCCACAGCAGCGGGCGATAGATGCGCACGCGCTCGCCTTCTGGCACCACAAATGTGCCTTCACGGAATTCGGCGCGGTAGCACAGCACCACCACGCCCCAGCAGATCGCCAGCCCGATCAGCGCCGTGGGCGTGAGCGCCAGCGCAAACGCACCATAGCTGATCTGCGACGCATTGCCGATCACAATATTCTGCGGGTTGCCCGTGATCGTCGCCACCGAGCCAACGTTGGCGGCGGTGGCCAGGCCAAGCAGGTAGGGCAGCGGGTTGCGCTTGAGCTGGCGCGTGATCTCCAGCACCAGCGGCGTCAGGAT
This sequence comes from Kouleothrix aurantiaca, assembly GCA_001399705.1. Lineage (GTDB taxonomy): Bacteria > Chloroflexota > Chloroflexia > Chloroflexales > Roseiflexaceae > Kouleothrix > Kouleothrix aurantiaca. The sequence continues at coordinate 1,783 of LJCR01000909.1, read as the reverse complement.
CAGCACCACGGTGTCGTTCAGAAACAGCGCCGACAGCACACCCCCCGCCAGGATTACCAGCGCCAGCAGTGTATACGGGCCGCGCGCCAGATGCACCACGCGCTGCGTCACCAGGCCAAAAAAGCCCGCCAGAAAAAGGTGGCCGTTCACAATCATCATGCTGAACAAGAGCAGCAGCGTGTTCAGATCCAGCGCCGCATAGGCTTGCTGCAGCGTCAGCGCGCCCGAGGCCAGCAGCAGCGCCGCCCCAATCAGCGTGATTGTGGTGCGGTTGGCGCGCAGAAACGGCCAGCGGCCCACCGCAATTCCGGCAATCGTACATCCAACCAGAACAAGCGTGACTATTGCCAACACGGGCATACAATCCTTCTTCATTTTGCAAATTTGCCAGGCCAGCGATGTTCTACGCAGCCATATCGCACGCGGCGTGCCGACGCGTATGGTATCATGCGCCCAGAAGGGTTCACGCAGCTTTGGAAAGGCGCGTTTCATGGCATCGAAGCCGCTCAGGCGCTGGATGTGCACGCTTGCGCTGCTGGTGCTCGCCGGCTGCGCCGCGCCGCCATCGCCGTTTGCCGCCATCCCAAGCGCAACACCCGCACCAAGCACAACACCCGCACCAAGCGCCACGCCAACGCCCAGCGCCACGCCAACGCCCAGCGCCACGCCAACGCCCAGCGCCACGCCAACGCCCAGCGCCACGGCGGTTCAAATCAGCCCCACCGCCACGCTTGTGCCGCTCGGCGCCGCTGCGCGCACGAAGCTGTTCGACGAAGTGTGGAGCCTGGTGCACGAGCGCTACCTCTACGCCGACTATCGCGGGCTCGACTGGGATGCCATGCGCGAAAAATATCGCCCGCAGGTCGCCGCCGCCACCGACCCGGCGCTCGCCTATGATCTGCTGGCCGCCATGATCGACGAGCTGGGCGACGAGCACTCGCGCTTCGACAACCCGCAGCAGGTTGCCAGCGAGTCGGCGCAATCGAGCGGGACACTGGTGTACGGCGGTATTGGCGTGCAGGTGCGCACCGACACAGCCGGCGCGCTGATCACGCGCGTGGGGCTGGGCAGCCCGGCCGAGGCTGCAGGGATTGTGCCGCACGATCTCATCGTGGCGATCAACGGCCACCCGATCAGCGACACCGTTGCGTTCGGCAACCAGTCGATTGAGGATGTGATGCGCGGCGCGCCCGGCACCAGTGTACAGGTGAGCGTTGTGTCGGCGGGCGGGCCGCCGCGCGAGTTCACGCTGACGCGGCAGGTGATCGGCGGCGACGCCTTCCCGCCCGTCGAGGCGCGGCTGCTGCCCGGCACGCGCACCGGCCTGCTGCGCATCGATACCTTTGACCGCGAAGATCTGGCGACACTGGTGCGCGACCAGATCGACGACCTGCTGGCCGAAGGCCCGCTCGACGGCATCATCCTCGACGTGCGCGACAACGGCGGCGGCTATATTACCGAGCTGCGCGACACGCTGGCCCTGTTCATCGATGGCGGCTCGATCGGCAGCAGCGCCAGCCGCCAGAACCGCGAAGATCTTGAGATCCCGGGCGGGGTGGTCGCGCCCGGCACCGAGGGCATCCCGCTGGCGGTGCTGATCAACGCGGGCACAGCCAGCGCCGCCGAGATGTTTGCCGCCGGCGTGCGCGTGCGCGAGCGGGGTACGCTGGTGGGCGAAACCACTGCCGGCAACACCGAAAACCTGGCGCTGCACACGCTGCCGGGCGGCTCGCGCCTGTGGCTGGCCGAGTATGCCTACCGCATGCCCCACGGCCAGCTGATC
>LJCR01000907.1 GCA_001399705.1 Kouleothrix aurantiaca | reverse complement strand
ATGGCCAGCACGCCAGCGATTGCGACGCGCTGCTTCTCGCCGCCCGACAGCTCGCTGATCTGCGCGTGCGTGAGCGCGCCCAGGCCCAGCGCAGCCAGCCGCTGGCCTCGCGCAGCGTGCCGAGCGACAGAACCAGCAGGTGCATCCGCTGCTCGTCGGTCAGCCGCGCGAGCACGTCGTGGCGCGGGAACACGTGCGCGATCGCGAACCAGTTCGCCGCCGGCGACGCCTCGCAGCGTGCGAGCAGCAGAGCCGGGACGTCGTCGAAGGAGCGTGGCTGCGTCCCGTTGGTGAACAGGCTGCGCCGGCCCAGGTTGGAGGCCATGTAGGCGACGAAGCTCGCCGTCCAGCGGTCGGCGGCAAACGCCTCCCACGGCACATCAGCCGCGAAGGAGGTCTTCGCGACCCGCGCCATGCGGGAGAAGGTTCGCTCGCGCTCCAGCACGGCGACGAGCTGCTCCAGGCGCCCAATGATCCGAAAGAGCTTGTTGTAGCGGTGGCGCGACAGCCCAGGGAACGCCGCCTTGCGGTCGGCGTGCGACATCCGGTCGTGCCGGAAATCGGTCTGGCCCTCGACCATGCCCACGCGCGGCCGCGCCGCATCCAGCAGCGCCCGCACCGCGACCGGATCGGCCGCCTGCGCCTCCGACAGCACCGGCAGCCCGAGGATCTCGGCCAGCGCGGTGGTCGTCTGGTGCAGCGCCTGAGGCTCATGGAACGTATCCGGCATCAGGGAGTAGCTGTAGTTGTCCCGAGCCGCCCGCGCGAGCAGCGTACGCTCCGCGCGCCGCAGGGCCCGGCCGTGCAGCGCCATGATGTCGCGCACGACCTCTTCCGGCCGCGCGCGGCCGGCCAGCGTTGCGTACAACGCCTCCAGCGTGGTCTGTGCGATTGCGCGGGTCTCTGTCGTCGCGAGGGTCATGGCGAGCCTCCTGGGTAAAATGTCGGGTTGGATTGGTGGAGGAGGCCGAGAATTGAACTCGGTGTCGAGGCGGATATGAGCGCCACCCGCTCTGCCGTGAGCTTCTCCCCCATAGCACGGTCGGCCGAGAATCGAACTCGGCGTCGAGGCGGATATGAGCGCCACCCGCTACTGCCATGAGCTTCGACCGCGCAAGAAAGAGTATAGCAGATGTTGTGTACAATGTCAATATCTTGTTCACAACACCTGCAAATCTCAAACCACGTTCCGATAGTATGCCTTCAGCAGCGGAACTCTCGCAGCGTTTTGATCTGCCAGACACCGGCCCATATCACGACGTGATTACGCGGAGTATCCCCACGATCCTGGTCATTCTGCCCGAGCGCCACCGCATACAACACCGCACACGATAATTAACGTGGCGGCTCAGCGGCTGAGCTGCGCGGCGGCAAAGCTCACAAACAGCACAAGCCCCACGGCGCCTGCGCCGACGCCGGGACGGTCGAGCAGGAGTGCCGCGATCACGCAGAGACCCACGAGGGCGATGAGCAAGAAGATCAGTGCGGTGAGGAGCAGTGAGGCAGGCGCGATGTTCGAGGAGGTGTTGCTGGCGCTCCTGACGGTCGTCGGTCGTGCGGGATGAAGTTGCATTGTTGTCCTCGACCGTCAGGAATACGCGCCAGACCGTCGATCAGTATAGCAATCGCCAGGCACCAACCCGAACCACCTACTTGGCCGGGACGTCCGGCGTACCCTGCGCAGCGCGTACGTTCTCGACAATGGTATGGATCACTCCGGCGGCCTCGGGGAACTGCCGCGCCGCCCAGGTCGCCAGGAGCGCGACGCCGGCAAAGACGGTTCCCACAAGCCACTGCGGCGGCGCGGCCATACCGTAGAGCACAAACAGCCCGATGAGCCCCAACACGCCGGCGAAAAGGCCCATCAGCGGATCCGCCAGGTACAGCAGCGCCCGCAGGATCGCCGCGAGTGAGCGGAATATGCGCCGCCGCGCCTGGCCGAGCGCACGCGTGATGCGGCCCAGGCGCGTGAAGATAATCGCGAAAGCGGCAAACGACCCGAACATCACGATCATCATCAGCATGACGCCGGCCATCTCGGCCGGGTTAGTGCGAGGGGCGCCTGGCTCAGCGGATGCCGCGGGCGGCGCAAACAACTTTCTTAGCGGCCAGCCAGTGAGCTGCTCCAGCGCCGAAACGAGCAGCATGAACAGCGTCAGCGGAATGATGGCAACCATGAACAGCAGCGCGAAGTCCCGCAAGCTCGGGCGGAGCCGGCTGTCGGATCGCTCGCGGCGCGCGAGGGCGGCGACTTGGTGCGGCTTCGGGCGAGTGAGCCGGACGAGCGGCCGCCCGATAAAGCGATCCAGCGGGTCAAACAGCCATGCGCCCGCGCCGCGCCGCTGGCCCGGCTCGACGAAGCTCCGCCAGGCGGGCAAGCCCCAGTCGGTCTCGGCCTGGCCAGTCTTGAGGAACACGCTGAACATCCACAGCCCGGCGAGGACGACGATCAGCACGCCGATCCACCGCGGGGCGTCCTGGATGTC
>LJCR01000906.1 GCA_001399705.1 Kouleothrix aurantiaca | reverse complement strand
GCGCGGCGTAGTCGCACACCGAGCCGCCCCAGTCCACGCCCAGAATTGCCTTGGTGCGCCGTGTGATTTTGCGCGCGACGTCGGCCGGGTCGATCAGGCCGGTAATGGGATCGACATCCGCCCAGACGGGCCGCGCGCCGCGGGTGACGATCGGGCTGTTGGTCGCGGTACAGGTGACGGGCGTGGTGATCACCTCGTCGCCCGGCCCGACGCCACTCAGGTGCAGCGCCAGGTCGATCGCGCTGGTGCAGCTATTGAGCAGCAGCGGCGGCGCAGGCGTGTCCAGCAGGGGCTGGAGCGCCTGCTCAAATGCCTCGCACTGCTGGCCTTGCCCGATGTAGCCTGATGCCAGCACGTCGGCCACGCGCGCGGCGGCATCGTCGGCCATAAAGACGTTGAACAGCGGAATCATTCGAGAAAGCCTCCCACAAACAGCTCGCGCGCATGCGGCGCATAGTTCGCGCCCGCGGTGAAACCCAGCGCGTTATGGGCGTGCAGTCGCCGCCAGCCCGCCACCGCGCCGCCGTGGGGAAGGGCGTAGGTGTTGTGATGCCGCGCCACATCCCACAAGAACACATCATCGTGACAGGCGATCGTCGCCTCATTCCAGCGGATACCGCACCCGTGGACGCAGGCCATAGCGTGCGCAAAGTTGCCCGTCGTGAGCTGTCGTCCATCGAGCGGGCACACCTCCTGCCCCGGCGTTTGCCCGTCCTGGAACTGATACCACGTCCCGCGCACCCAGTGCTCGCCCGGGTTGCGCGCGAAAAAGCCCGCAGCGGCATCCAGCCAGCCCGGCGCGAACAGATCGTCGTCGCACAGATAGGTGACCGCAGGGGCCTGCACGCGACCGAGCGCCTGATTGATTAGCCGCCCCAGCCGTGGCGTGTGCAAGCGCTCGTCGATGGTCAGCGGCGGCGCGAGCACGAACTGCGCGTCGGGAAATGCTGCGCGCACCACGGCCTGTACGTCGAAGTCGCTGCCGTCGTCGGTGACGATCAGCTCGGTGCCCGGCGGAATGGTGGCCAGGGCCTCGCGCAGCATACGCGGGCGGTTATAGCTCAGCAGGATGACGGCAACGGTGTTCACCAACCCAACTCCCGAACCGTGTTCTCAAAAATGGCGGCAAGCTGAGGATCGACACCAAAACGCTCGCGGTTGTGTGCGAGACTCTGCGCGATACTGCCCTGCTTCGTGCGCTCACTGGCGGCTTTCCAATCGCAGAGCATTTCGACGATATCCAGCAGGCTCATTCCGGCAATACCATTGGGGTAGTGCTCGGGATGGTGCGTGTTGTGTTCATAATGATGAGCAATCACTGGCCGAAGCGAGGCCAGTGCTGCGCGATACGCATCGCTTCCGTACTCACAATCTTTGAGCGCAATGGTGAGTTGGTCATACCCCGATTTTTCCGGCTCCTGGAGCTTGCTGGCATCGTGGCGTGCCGCGCGTACCGTGAGAGCGCTCGTAAATACCTGGAGCCGGGCGCGCACCTTGTCGATGTGCTCCAGCGTGTCGTTCGTCGAGTCATAGCTCATGCATTTCTCCGATACACCAGCAGCGCGTGCTGGTCCAGCACGGCGTGAAGGTCGAAGCCCGCGCCCAGGCACGCGCGGATGCTCGGGCGGTTATCGGCCAAAATCTCGGCCCACGTATCGCCGTCGCACGCGCACGCGAGATACGTGTAGATCGCGCGGCCATAGCCCTGCCCCTGGAAGCGCGGGAGCACCGCAAGACTGCACCACCAGCGCGCGTGCTCCAGGCGCAGCAGCCCGTAGCCGACGGCGGTATCCGCAATGCGGAACAGCCACACGCGGCAGGTTCGGGCGTTGCGCTGCGTCCACCATGCGGCCTGCTGTTCCGGGGAAATCTCCGCCGTCGATCGCGTCATCCACTGCCGCCCGCTATTGCGGATCTGGCGCAGCGTTTCCACGTCGGCGTCGCTCGCGACGGTCCCGGCCTGCACCATCAGCGTGCCCATGCCATCACCTGGTCGTGCCACACCGGCCCCTCGGGATAGTGGGCCAGCGTCGTCACAATAAAGTCGAAGTCCCCGCCGTAGCGGTCGCCCCACTGCCCGAGCTTGGCCGGGTCATTCGGCGGCACAATGCAGTGGCCGCCAATGGCGCTCTCGACAACCGCGTGCGTCTCCGGGAGCGTGCGCCCGAGCCGCGCGGCGTGGAATTGGAACAGGTGCACCCGCCCGGGCGCCTCAGCAATCCCTGCGCGGATGGTGGCCAGCGCGTCGGCGTCGAACACGTCGTCGTCGTCGATAAACACCAGATAGTCGCCCGTCGCCACGCGCATCCCCTGGTTGATCTGCGGATGCCCCCAGGCGTGCCCTTGGGCGTCGTGCGCGAGATAGCGCAGCCCGTGGACCGTGCACAGCAGCTCCACATGCGGCAACGCGCCGTCGTGCGTATCGCCCACCACAATCACCTCGTCACCCGCCTGGAGCTGCGGGCGCCGCGAGTCGATCAGCGCGG
>LJCR01000905.1 GCA_001399705.1 Kouleothrix aurantiaca | reverse complement strand
GCCCGAGTGCGTGCCGTGATGGCCCCCTCAATCAGCGCCGGATTCATGTTTTGCGTAGCCAGGTCGACATCGACAAAGACGGGCATTGCCTGGCAATAATGAATACTGTTTGCGGTAGCAATATATGAATGGCTGACCGTAATCACCTCGTCGCCGGGCTGCACTCCTACAGCCAAAAGTGCCAGATGCAGCGCAGTGGTGCAGTTCGATACTGCACAGGCGTGTGTTGCGCCCACAAACTCCGCAAATTCTTGCTCGAATGCGGCAACCTCCGGCCCTTGCGTGATCCAGCCCGACATAATTGGCCGTTTCGCGGCCTCTGCTTCGGCTTCGCCCATAACTGTTTTTGCGATCGGAATAGTGCGCATGCTTTTCTGCTCAATCATGTCCCTGCTCCGTTGCGCGTTGCCTGCCACCATGCCACAAGCCGGCGCAAGCCTTCGTCAAGATCAACCTGAGCGTCGAAGCCAAGCATGTCGTGCGCCTTGTCGGTGCTGGCCAGCCGGCGCGGCACCGGGTTCACTTTGCGCTCGGGCCCATATTCGGGGTGCATATCTGCGCCCATCACACGCATCAGGGCATAAGCCAAATCATTCAGGCTGGTTTCGACGCCACTCGCCACATTGAACACCTGATCAGAGACATCGGACTCGGCGGCAAGCAAGTTGGCGCGCGCAATATCTTCAACAAACACAAAATCCATTGTTTGCGAGCCATCGCCGAAAATAAGGGGCGGCTTGCCTTGCAGCAGGCGATCCATCCAGCGAATCAGCACTTCAGTGTAAGCGCCGTAGATATCCATCCGCGGTCCATACACATTGAAGTAGCGCAGAGCGACATAATTCAGGCCATGCATATCGTTGAAGCTTCGTAACAGGCCCTCGTTAAATGCTTTCAGCGCGCCATAAATCGTGCGATTGTTGTAAGGGTGCTGTTCTTCGGTGGTTGGGAAATGATCGGCTAGGCCATAAACGGATGCCGACGACGACGCAATAACCTTTTGTACGCCCGCGTTCACTGCAGCCTCAAGGACGTTAAACGTTCCATCACCAAGCACTTCGTGCGCCAGGCGCGGGTCTTCCGCGCATTGTGTAATGCGAATCGCTGCCAGGTGAAACACTTGGTCGATGCTTTGCATGACTTCAGCCAGCAAGGCTCGGTCGCGGATATCACCTTCAACGATGGTGACTGGGCCGCGGCGCATGGCGCTCGCGAGGTTAGTGCGCTGGCCGCGCACAAAATTGTCGAGCACCACAATTTCGCTTACGGTGCCACGCTCGTAGCGCTCCATCAGCAGGTCGACAATGTGCGAACCGATCAGGCCGGCGCCGCCAGTGACCAGAACGCGTTTTGCTGTAGTAACCAAGTCGTAGCCTCTTTCTTATGGCTGCCAGCTTTGCAGCGCTGCAATGACAACATCTTGCTGGCATTTCTGAAGTTCTGGAAACATTGGGAGCGATAGGACTTCGTTCGCAGCCTGCTCGGCATACGGGAAGTCGCCGGCCTTGTAGCCAAGTTCGGCAAATGCGCGCTGCAGATGCACTGGGATTGGGTAGTGGATTCCGGTTGCGACTCCACAGTCGTGCAAGTACGACTGCAATCCGTCGCGCTGGGCGTGGCGCACAGCATAGATATGGTAGACATGTCGACGGCAGGTAATTGCCTGGGGAAGTAGAACCTTATTTTTCGGTAAGAGCGCGTCATAGCGGGCTGCGTGCTGGCGGCGTGCTTCCGTCCAATCTTCGATGTAGCGCATTTTCACGCCAAGAACAGCCCCTTGAATGCCTTCCATTCGGTAGTTGAAACCTTTGAGATCATGGTAATAACGGCGCTCGGTGCCCCAGTCGCGCAGCATGCGTACACGGCGGGCAAATTCGGGGTTGTTGCTTGTAACAGCTCCTCCTTCGCCATAGGCTCCCAGGTTCTTGCCTGGGTAAAAGCTAAAACATGCCATGTCGCCAATGCCGCCGACGCGCCGGTCATGATATTCCGCGCCATGCGCCTGCGCAGCGTCCTCGATTACAAGCAAATGATGCTTGCGGGCAATCGCAATAATTGGGTCCATATCGGCTGGCTGGCCATAAAGATGCACGGGCAGAATTGCTTTGGTGCGGGGTGTAATGGCTGCCTCAATCAAGGCGGGATCTATTGTCAAAGAAACAGGGTCGATATCGACAAAAACAGGCTTTGCACCCGTATAGTCAATCGCGGAGGCTGTTGCGATAAATGTGAAAGGTGTTGTGATTACCTCATCACCAGGCCCAATACCCGCAGCCAGCAGGGCAAGATGAAGTGCACTTGTACCTGTGCTAACGCCCATTGCGTGGGCGGCCCCACAGTAAGCGGCAAATTGTTCTTCAAATGCGGCGACACTGGTACCGAGCACAAATTGGCTGCTTTCAAGCACACCTATTACAGCGGAATTGATCTCGTCCTTAATAGTTTGGTATTGGGTCTTAAGGTCAACGAATGGGATCATACAATCTTCC
>LJCR01000904.1 GCA_001399705.1 Kouleothrix aurantiaca | reverse complement strand
CCCCGACCGCTACTGCCCCGTGCCGGGCGGCGGCGAGCCCGACTGTGCGGCGATGATCGCGGCGATCGAGGCCTGCACCGGCGTGCGCTGCGACCCGGTCGTTGGCAAGCCGTCGCCCATCATGGTTGCGACGATCACCGAGATGCTCGGGCTGCCGCCCGCGCGCTGCATCATGGTGGGCGACCGGCTGGAAACCGATATCCAGATGGGCATCGACGCGGGCATGGCAACCTGCCTGGTGCTCACCGGCGACGCCGACCGCGCGCGGCTGGCGGCTTCGGGCCTCGCGCCAACGCTGGTGCTGGAGCATATCGACGGCCTGCTGGACGACGCGGGATTGCGCTAGTCACTTGCAATGCACAGGCGTATGCGACGCGCCCCGGCTGAAATCCGCAACCTGCAACATTCCAACCTTTAACCTGCGAACCCGCACTACCCTAGCGCCTCGGCCAGAATGTCGCGCAAATCGTCCTGGTCGAAAGGCTTCTCGATCAGGAAATCGACGCCAGCGGCGCGCGCATCTTCGTCGCTGACGGAACGGCCCCATCCAGTGATCAGCACGGTTGGCACGCGCGGGTCGCGCGCCTTGATCTGCCCCAGCAGCTCCCAGCCGTTCATGTCGGTCATGCCCAGGTCGGAAATCACCAGATCGAAGGTGTCGGGCAGGAACTGCGCCAGCGCCTCGGCCCCGTTCTCAGCGGCGGCGACTTTATGGCCCCAGCGCGTCAGCAAGCGCACCGTGGCCTCGCGAATCATCTGCTCGCTTTCCACAAACAGAATATGGCCGGGCTGCACATTCTGCACGCGACGCGCCTTGCCGGCCTTGCCGGGCTGGTCGGCAGTGCGCACCGGCAGGCGAATCACAAAGCGCGTGCCTGCGTTTGGCGCGCTTTCCACCTCAATCGCGCCGCCGTGGCTCTGCACAATGCCGAGCGACACGGCCAGACCCAGGCCAGTGCCGCCCTCGCCCTTGGTGCTGAAGAAGGGGTCAAAGATGCGCTCCTGCACGTCGGCTGGGATGCCAACCCCGGTGTCGGCAACCCACAGGTGCACATGCGGCGGCTCAACGTCCGCGCCAAGCGTGATCGTGCCAGCACTGGTGGATTTACGCGCATTGCTCAATAAATTCAGCAAAATCTGCCGCAGCCGCACCGGGTCGGCGTGGATGGCGGGCAGATGTTCGGGCAGGCTCAGGCGGAACTGCACGCCCGGCGCGTCGAAGGTACCGACAACGCTCTGGAAAACCTCGGTCAGAAATGCGCGTGGCGCCAGCGTTTCGGGCCGCAGCTCCAGCGCGCCAATCTCCGCCCGCGAAAGGTCGAGCAGGGCGTTGATCAGGCGCAGCAGGTGCTCGCCGCTGTTGTAGATGTGGCGCAGGTCGCGGCGGAACGCGGGCGGCAGCGGGGTGGGGTAGGCGTCGGGGCGGTTCAGGGCGGTTTCGCTATAGCCCAGGATGACGTTCAGGGGCGTGCGCAGCTCGTGGCTGACATTCGCCAGCAGGCGGGATTTCAGGTGGTCGGCCTTTTCGGCGCGCTCGCGGGCGGCCAGCGCATCGCTGTACAGGTCGGCGTTGCGCATCGCAATGCCCAGCTCGTCGGCCATGAGCTGCAGGCCCGACAGCGACTCGTGGGTTTGCTGCACGACGGTGCGGCTGTGCAGATCGAGCAGGCCGAGCGTGGTGGCGCCAAAGCGGATCGGCACGGCCATGCGCGAGCGCGTCGCCGGCCAGCGGCGGTCGGGCGCGAAACGCTGGCTGCGCTGGGTGTCGGGCAGAAACACCAGCTCGTTCTGGCGGATCGCGTGTTCCAGCACGCCATCGTCGCCAAGCGGGATGCGCAGGCCGCCGGCCTGTTCGAGAACCAGCGCGTTTTCTTCGGGCTGCCACAGCAGAAGCTGAACCGTGTCGTAGCCATAGGCGGCGCGGATCAATTCGGCAATTTCGCGGGCGAGCTGCTGGCGGTTGAGGATGACGCCGATGCGGCGGTGGATTTCCAGCCCCAGCTCAAGCTGCGCCAGGCGCTGCTGCTCTTGCTGGCGGTTGACGCCAACCATGCGGTTGGGCAGCTCGGCAATCGCAATCAGCTTCTGCATAGCGATTTCGGCCACGTTCGCGCGCGTCACCAGGCGCGGCGCATAGCCGAAATAGGCTGGCAGCGCTTCGCCGCGCGCGCCCTGGCAGGCCAGATCGACCGCCTGGATGCCAAGCTCGGCGGCGGGCGTATCAACGGTGGCGGCGATGCTGCCGTCGGCAATTGCCGCGAGCGCCAGCGGGTCGCCGTTGATACCAACGATCACGGTGTTTGCATCGACCAGGCCAAGCGCGCGGCCGGCATCGCGGGCGACCAGCGCCAGCGAGTCGGAAAGGCCGAAAATCGCGGCGAGCGGCGCGTGAAACTGCTGCAATCCCGCTTCGATCTGCGGGTAGGCGCGATCGTAGCGCCAGCCGCTGGGGATGTGGTGCAGCTCCATGGCCGGGTAGCGGCTGAGCG